>NZ_JBFAOF010000037.1:0-20412 GCF_040675125.1 Spirillospora sp. NPDC049652
GGCGGCGCTGGCCGTGGTGATGGGCCTGTTCCCGCCCGGCCCCGGACGCGGCAGGGCGCTCGGGGTGTGGGGAGCGGTCTCGGGCGCGGGGGGCGCGGCAGGGGTCCTGCTGGGCGGGCTCCTGGCCCAGGCGTGGGGCTGGCGGGCGCTGTTCTTCGCCGTCGCCGCAGGGACCTTCGCCCTCCTCGCCGCCGTCCTGGCCGCCGTCCCGGCACCGTCACGATCACCGCGGCTCTGACCGGCCTGGTGTGGGGGCTGGCGACCGCCCGGGAGCAGGGCTGGACGGACCCGCGCGTCCTGGGCGCGCTCGCCGCGGCCGTGGTCTTCGGCGTGCTGTTCGTCCTCGCCGAACGCCGCCATCCCGACCCCCTGGTGCCGTCGGGGCTGTTCCAATGCGGCCGGGTGGGTGCGGGCAACCTGCTGATGGGGCTGTTCGGGTCGGTATGGCTCGCGCTGTTCTTCTTCCTTCCGCTCTACCAGCAGGAGGTTCTCGGGCAGGGACCGCTGCTCGCCGGGCTCGGACAGCTCCCGCTCGCCGGAGCGGTCATGCTCGGCTCCGCCCTGGCGCCCCGGATCACCGTCCGGATCGGCGCGGCCCGGACACTGCTCGCCGGGCTGCTCGTCGAGGCCGCCGGGCTGGGCTGGCTGGCGCGGATCAGCGCCGGCGGCTCCTACCTCGCGGACGTGCTGACCCCGAGCGTCCTGGTCGGTCTCGGCCTCAGCGTCGCCTTCGTCCAACTCACCGGCCTGTCGATGGACGGCGTCGCCAGGGCCGACTCCGGAACGGCCGGCGGGCTGGTGAACACCACCCGGCAGGTCGGCGGCGCGATCGGCCTGGCCGTCCTGGCCACGCTGGCCGGGTCGGTCACCGCCGGCTCCTCCGCACCGCACCTCCAGGCCCTCACCGACGGCTACCGCGCGGCGTTCACCGCCTCGGCCGCCGTCCTGCTCGCCACCGCCGTCCTAGCGGCCCACCTGATTCGTCCGACCGAAAGGAACCCCGAAATGCGCACCATCGACGAGACCGCGCCGGTGATCGTCCGCCTGTCCACCACCATCGACGCCCCGATCGAGCGGGTCTGGGCCCTCCACACCGGCATCGACGCCTGGCCGACCTGGAACGGCGACATCGACACCGCCGCGCTCAGCGGCCCGGTGGAGCCCGGCAGCTCGTTCCGGTGGACCACCCACGGCCTGGACATCACCTCCACCGTCTTCGAGGTGGTCCCCGGTGAGCGGATCGTGTGGGGCGGCCCCGCCGGCGGCATCGACGGCGTCCACGTGTGGACGTTCACCGCCGACGGCGAGCGCGTCACCGTCCGCACCGAGGAGTCGTGGGCCGGGGCGCCCGTCGAGGCCGCCGCCGAGCAGCTCGGCCAGGCCCTCCACGCCTCCCTCGAATCCTGGCTCGCCGCCCTCAAGGCGCGCGCCGAGCAGCCCGCCTGACCATGACCGGCGCCACGTCCGGCGCCCCTTCCGTCCGAGACCCGCACCACACCGACCCCGAGGAGCACGCCATGACCGCCAAGCCCTACCTGACCGGCCACTACACGCCCGCCGTCGACGAGATCACCGCCACCGAACTGGCCGTCGAAGGCACCCTCCCGCCGGAGTTGACCGGCCGCCTCATCCGCAACAGCCACAACCCCAAGCCCGGTGTCACCCCCACGCACTGGTTCAAGGGCAGCGGCATGGTCCACGGCGTCCGCCTGCGGAACGGCCGCGCCGAGTGGTACCGCAACCGCTGGGTGCACACCCCGGCCCTGGACGGCGCCCCCTACATGACCGACCGCGGCCCGGACCTGACCGCCAGCACCGCCGGCACCCACGTCATCGAACACGCCGGTCGCCTGCTGGCCCTGTGCGAGGCGAACCTCCCGTTCGAGCTCACCCCCGAACTGGACACCGTCGGCGCCTTCGACTTCGACGGCAAGCTGCGCAGCGCCATGACCGCCCACCCGAAGACCGACCCGGTCACCGGGGAACTGCACTTCTTCGGCTCCTCGCCGTTCCCGCCCTACCTGATGTACTACGTGGCCGACGCCGAGGGGCAGATCACGCACAGCGCCGAGATCCCCGGCGCCAGCGCCTCCCTCAAGCACGACTTCGCGATCACCCGCCACCACGTGGTCTTCATCGAGGGCACCGTCACCTTCGACCCCAACGAGCACTCCGGCATCCCCTACGGCTGGAACGACGCGCAGCCCGCCCGGATCGGCGTCATGCCCCGCGGCCCGCAGGGCACCGACCAGATCCGCTGGTTCCCGATCGAACCGGGCAACATGCTGCATGCCGCCAACGCGTACGAGGACTCCCAGGGCCGCATCGTCCTGGAGGGCCCGACTGTGGACAAGGAGGGCTTCCAGCTCTCCTGGAACTGGTGGGTCGGCGCCCCGGGCCGCGGCACCGAACCGAACACCCGCTCCCACACCCGCCGCTGGATCATCGACCTGCCCACCGGCAGCGTCGACGAGCAGGTCATCGACGACCTCGCCGTCGAGTTCCCCACCCTCAACGAGGACTACCTCGGGGCCGAGCACCGCTACCAGTACGCGGTCTCCTTCCCCGACCAGGAAGGCTTCGGCGGCTACGGCGTCGTCAAGTACGACCGCACCACCGGCGCCCGCCGCATCCACCAGGTCGGCGACGCCCGCCTGCCCAGCGAGGCCGTCTTCGTCCCGGCCGCCGGCGCCACCGGCGAAGACGACGGCTACCTGCTCACCGTCATCTCCGACCTCAAGCAGGACGCCTCCCAGCTCCTGGTCCTGGACGCCGCCGGCCTCGACCGGATCGCCACCGTCCACCTCCCGCGCCGCGTCACCGGCGGCATCCACGGCTCCTGGATCCCCGACACCGACTGACCCGCTCCCTCCCCGGGCCGTCCTCCGGTCCGGGGAGCAACATCCCCCATCCAGTGATGAAAGGTTCGAGACCCGTGCGCATCCTCACCGCGGCGAAGTCGGACTGAGCATCACCTCCACCGTCAAGCAGGTCAACCACGGCAAGCGCCTGGCCTGGGGCGGCCCCGCCCAAGGCATCACCGCCATCCACGTGTGGACCTTCACCCCGACCTCCGACGGCGTCCTCGTCCACACCGAGGAGTCCTGGACCGGCGCCCCGGTACTGGCCAACCAGGCCGCCCTGCAGACCGCCCTGGACAACTCCCTCCGCAACTGGGTCACCAACCTCAAACACCAGGCCGAAAGCCAGGCCGGCAAGTAGTCCTTCATGCCTCCGGAGCCCCAGCCGCTCCGGAGGCCCCTTGGACCCCGCGCCGCCGCAGCTCCCCGGGCCGCTGCGCGGGTCCCTCACAGGCATGGCAACAGCGGTATCAGTGCCCAGGGTGAAGAAGCACCCCTTTCGGCGACCGTGCAGGCCGGAAAGGGGTGCTGACGTGAAGCGCGTTACCTGCCGGATGGTGGGGCCGCTCGGTCCGTTCCGGCGGTTTCGCAAGTGAGACCGTCCGGTGACAGGAGTCGGATCGTCAGACGATCACGTAGAACGCTTCGCCGTCGAGGGTGCGCCAGGTGTTGTGGGAGGAGGTGATGTATCCGGCCTGCTTGTTCTGCTCCCAGGCGGGCACCCAGGCGGTGCCGCGGTTTTTGGCGCTCAGCGTGGTGCCGCCTTCGCGGGTGCTGGCGAAGGGGTACTCGTCGCAGCTCACGCCCGGCCGGGGCGGAGCGCCGACGACCCGGCGCGCGCACACCGCCCGACGGTTCTTGCCCTGCTGGGACTTGTTCATCATCCGGTGCAGGGGGTGGCCGGAGCCCGGCTTGCCGTAGTGACCGGGGCTGCCGTTCTGGATCCGGCGGATGTTGGCGGCGATCTGGGGAAGCTTCTTCATGGCGGTCATCATCGGCGTAGCTCTGGGGATCACGCAGCCGGCGGACTGGTTCGAGATTTTGTCGTCGCAGCGGTAGCCGATGGATTTGGTCGTGGCCCCGGGGGAGGGGTTCGCGCCGGTCTTGAAGCTGTTCCAGCGGTACGTGCTGGCGGTGAAGTGAACCTTGCCCTTCTTCACTCCGTCGCTGTAGGAGATCGTCCCCTTGATGGTCTGGCCGAGATTCCACACGCGGTTCTGGGGGAAGTTGTTGGTGGCCTTGCAGGGGCTGCCGCAGGAGACCACCAGCGTGTGGCGGAGGCCGGTGGCCCGGCCGACGATGCTGGTCACCTTGACGGTGATGGTTTCGCGGAACTTTCGACTCTTGGTGTTGAAGACCAGCGCGTGCGTCGAGCGGGCCTTCAACTCGCCGATGGGTACCTTTCGGCTGTTGAAGACGGTCGTGGTGTGGTTGACGATCTGGCACGCCTGGACGCGGTTGTAGGTACCGCAGGCTGCTGCGGCGTCGCTGGATGCGGCCTTCAGTGAGAGCGCCGTCGAGCCCGTGGCGGGGGCCATCGGCTCCTCGGTGACGGTCGTGACGATCTGCTGGCCCTGCGCCTCACCGGCCGTGGCCAGAGCGGTTCCGGTCATCAGAGAGCCTGCGACGCAGATTCCAGAGAGCAGCGCCGCGATCCTGGTGGATTTCCGCATTCGATCTCCATGCTTTGATCGATTTCTGCCACCAGTCAGCCTGTTCGCCAGTGCGGCCGAAGCGCTTGAACATCGGTACTCACTTCACCGCGGTGCTGGTGAGGGCATGCGGTGGCTCGCGGCGCGCTGGAGCCTTGGTCGCGATCTTCCCTAGGGGCGCGAGCCGGGCGATAGTGAGCCCATGATCAGATGTCTGCTCCCGGCATCCTCCAGCGGCTTGAGACTCGACCAGGTGGTCAGCGAGGAGGAAGAGCCGTCCGGTTGGGACGCGCCCGCAGTCGATGAGGCCGACGGGATCTGCCTGTTCCAGCGGGGCGGCTTCCTGCGTGAGGCCATCGGGCGGCAGTCGTTCCTGGACCCCGCTACCGGCTACGTCAACCTCGCCGGGACCCTGGAGCGGTTCGCCTCGCCGGCGGGCAACAACTACACCTTCACCGCGATCATCTTCACGCCGACCGCGTTCGATGAGTATGCGGGCGCCCTGGCTCGCAGGCGCGACTGCGACTGGGCGTTCCCGGTGAGTGCCGCCGTCGGCCTGCGGCACCGGGAACTACTCGGCGCCTGCCGGGCGGGTGTGGACCGGCTGGAGGTCGAAGAACGCCTCCACATGCTGCTGGACGTCCTGCTGGCGCAGCCGCCGGTGGGAACCGGCGACATCGGCGGTTCGGTGGCGACACGCTCCCAGCACCGCCGTCTGGCGTTCAGAGTCCAGGAAGCCCTCAACTCCGGCCACCTGACGAGTGGCCTGGAGGAGCTCGCGCACCTGGTCGGCTCCTCACCCAAGCACCTGAGCACGGTCTTCCGCCGAGTGACCGGCCGCACGATCACCGCTTACCGCAACGACCTACGGGTGCGCGCGATCCTGGAAGACCTCGCCCAAGGCCGCGGCGCGCACCTCGCCGAACTCGCGGCCGACTATGGCTTCGCCGACCACGCCCACCTGACCCGCACACTCCGCCGCCACCTGGGCGAATGCCCATCGACCCTGCGAGACAAGCTGAACGCCGAGGCACACTCGACGCCTGCCGTTCCGTGACCCCAGACCGGAGGCCATGTGACCAGCCATGAAACGGACCATCCGCGCAGCCCGAGAGCCTCGCAGCGCGCACCCGGGACCGGAGGATCGCCGGCTGTCGCCGCTGACTACGCGTGGGCCGAGGAGGACGCCGGGGGCCTGTTCTCGGCGTATTGCCTCACGCTGGTGAGAGGAATCGCGCCGGACGAGTTCATGCGTCGGCTCGGTGCCAGGATCCTGTACGACGCGATGCCCTTGGACGAACGTTTCCTCCAGACGTCCTTCGAGTACTGGGATGCACCGCACTACGGGGACGTCCAGTTCATCGGCGCGATGAGTGTGCCCGGGGACGACGGCGACTGGACGCTCGCCTACGAGATGAACGGGCACCTGGGCGTCACACCCGACGTCATACTCCCGGTCTCGGCCGAAACCCGGCTGGTCTCTCACCGCTACAACGACGGAAACGCTCACGGCTCCTTCATGTGGGCCGAAGACGGCGACGTCCAGGTGGAGTTCGAGCCGCTTTTCGCCCACCACCGCGAAGGCGGCACGCCCGACGCGCTGCTGGAGGACATGCGGCAGATCGGCTTCGTCCTCGATCCGGACACAGAGGACATCGGGCCGACCACCTCCGGGGCGTTGGCGCTGAGCGAGCGGCTGACCGGTGTCCGCGTCACCGAAGAGCTGTTGAACGGGGCCACACTCCTGTGCGGGGAGGCGGCGGACGTGCGGAGAGGCTCATGAGGGGACCGGGCGGAGCGGCTCGCGGGCCAGATCATGGACCGGGTCGGGCTCGCCTCGGACGGTGATCCGGCCGCCGCCCGCTGGATCGCCGTCCGGTACGCCGACGACCACCGCTCAGGTGGGAGCCTCGCCTGGGCTGCCGGAGACAGGCGCGGTCCTCGTCGCTGACGGTTCCCCGGCTCGTGTCCCGTTTCGGCAGCGCGGCGGGCGTCAGCGCTGGCGTGCCTGGGCCAGTTCGGCGCGGGTGTGGATCCGGTTGCGCCGCTTCGCGGCACGCAGGAACAGCACGGTGGGAACGATGCACACCAGGATGGCGAAGATGCTGGCTTCCGGGCCGAAGTCGCCGCCGGTCAGTGCCTGCGGGCCGCTGACGGAGGCGTCCAGCAGGCCGCCGGTGCCGGTTCCGGAGCCGGAGACGCTGGTGCCGAAGATGCCCTGCTCGGCCACGTTCCAGGCCAGGTGCAGGCCGATCGGCAACCACAGCGAGCGGGTGGCGGCATAGACCGCGCCGAACATCAGCCCGGCCTCGACGGCGATGGCCAGCGCGCCCCAGATCGTCGCGTCCTTGTTGACCAGGTGCAGGCCGCCGAAGGCCAGGGCGGAGACGGCCAGCGCACCCCAGGTCCCGGCCTTCTCCTCCAGCACCCGGAACAGCGCGCCGCGGAAGGCCAGCTCCTCGGTGACCGCGACACCGGTCATCACTCCCAGCGTGGTCAGCGCGCCGCCGAACGAGCCCCAGCCGTGCACGTGGTAGCCGCCGACCATCGCGACCAGCGCGATGGTGACGGTGAAGAGGCCGAGTCCGAGGAGGACGCCCCGGCCCAGTCCTCGCCGCGCTTCGGCGAGGGCCAGCTCTTGGGGCGTGCGGCGGCCCTCCAGGTAGCGCACCGACCTCGCATAGGCCGCCAGGGCGAGCCCGCCGCAGACCACCCCGGCGATGAGAGCGGTCAGCGGGGTGGCGTCAGCGGCTCCGTTGACCGCACTGACGATCGACTCCACGACCATCATCAGCGCGAACAGCACCGGCAGACGAACCCAGGCCGACGTGGCCCACCGCGCGGGACGCCCGGTGTTCTCCTCAAGCGAGCCGGTCGGGTGGGCACCGTCCTCGACTGGCTGCGCGGGTGACTGCTGGTGGCTGGACGTCATGGCTTCCTCCTCAAGGGGCCGTCCGCAGCGGGCGGCTTCCGCGTTCGGTGCCGAAAAGCTACGGGCGGTGGCCACTGCGAGTAGTCACCAGTGAGCGAGCAATCGCTGCTTCCCCGGGTCCCCTGAGCGAGCTACCCGCTGTCCTCTCCTGGGAGGACGCCACGGCTGATACCGGGCGGTTAGGGTCACCGTGCGGGTCGTCTGGCAGTGCGATGCCGTGGGGCGGGGACCGGACGGGCGTCTCGGATGGGAGCGAGCCGCCGACCGCGTGCCGCTCCTCCCACCTCTCAGCGTTGTGCCTACCGGACCGGGGGTGATGATGGAAGACCAGGCATCCGCCATGGCCAGGGCAACGGAACCGCGCACGCGAGACGGCGTCTTCGCCCGAGCGGGCCTGGCGGCCGCCGCGATCCTTCGGCTGCGTTCGCTGATGGGCTGGTGGAGGTCACGCTCTACCGCCACCAGGGACGGGGAGTTCGCGGTCGTCTTCGCGCTGCTGTCGTTCACGGCGCCGCTGTCGAAGATCGGAGCGCAGTTCGGCGACCTTCCCACCCACGACGCCTCTGCCGCGAGCGTGCTGCTGACGCTGGGGATGACGCTGCCGATGGCGGTGCGCACCCGTTGGCCGGCCGCCTGCCTGGCGCTGGCGGGGACCTGCTTCGCGGTGCACGCGTTGCTGGGCTGCCCGCCGACCTTCGGCAGTCTGGGGCTGTACATCGCGCTGTACTCCGCGGGTGCCCATCAGAACCGCCTCCGGCGGGTCATGGTGGCGGCGGTGACGGCCGGATACCTGGTCTTCGCCCTCGCCCTTCGGGCACTGGGCTCGCCCGACGGCCTGGTTGACCACCTGCTGTTCTCGATGGTCCTTGCAGTGGCGTTCGGGCTGGGTGTCCTGGTCCGTGAGCGGCGGGTGCGTGAGGCCGAGCGCCGACGCCTGTCCGCCCAGGCGGCGATCGCCGCGGAACGCAGCCGCCTGGCCCGGGAGCTGCACGACGTGGTGACGCACCATGTGACCGCAATGGTGGTGCAGTCGGGAGCCGCGCAGTACCTCACCGACTCGCCCGAGCGGGTCACCGAAGCCCTCGGCGCGATCAACGGCACCGGTCGGCGCGCGCTCGCCGAACTCCGGTTCCTGCTGGGCGTGCTGGAGGCGACCGGCGAGTCGGCGGCCCACGACCGTGCACCGACACCGGGCCGGATACCTGATCTGGTGGAGCAGACACGAGCGGGCGGCCAGCCGGTCGATCTGGTCGAGGACGGGGAGCAGCACCCCATGGCCATCGGCGCTCGACTCGCGGCGTATCGCGTGGTGCAGGAATCGCTGACCAACGCCGTGAAGTACGCCGCCGGCCAGAGCACGCTGGTGCGGCTCGCGCACACCCCCGACTGGACCGACGTCGAGGTCACCACCGCCGGGACGCCCGGCGGCGCGCCCGCGTCCCCCGCCCTCGGCGACGGCGGTGCGCACATCTCGGGAGGCCGGGGCTTGACCGGGCTGCGAGAACGGGTGGAGATGCTGGGCGGCGAGTTCACGGCCGGCCCCAGCCCGGAGGGCGGGTTCCGCGTGCACGCACGCATCCCCGCAGGAGGTACCGCGTGAGCACTCAGCACGATCCGATCAGGGTCCTGGTCTGCGAGGACCAGGCGCTGGTACGCGCCGGCTTCGTCACGATCCTGTCCGCCCAGCCTGACATGGAGGTCGTGGGCGAGGCCGGGGACGGCCGAGCGGCGGTCCGCGCGGTCGAGGAACTGCGGCCGGACGTCGTCGTCATGGACATCCGCATGCCCCGCCTCGATGGAATCGAGGCCACCCGCCGCCTGGCGGGCCCCGAGTCCGGCAGCCCGGTGAAGATCCTGGTCGTCACGACCTTCAACGTCGACGAGTACGTGTACGAGGCCCTGCGCGCCGGCGCCAGCGGCTTCATGCTGAAGGACGCCTCACCGCCCGAACTGATCAACGCCGTGCGTACCGTCGCGCGCGGCGAATCCCTTCTGGCGCCCGTCGTCACCCGCGCCCTGATCGGCCGCTTCGCCGAACATCTACGCCCCGCCAGAGCCCTCGCCGCGCCCGAGCGCGACCGCCTCAAAGTCCTCACCCCGCGCGAGTACGAGGTCCTTCTTCTCATCAGCGAGGGCATGTCGAACGCCGAAATAGCCACCGAGCTGGTCATCGGGCACGAGACGGTGAAGACCTACGTCTCCCGTGTCCTCACCAAGCTGGGCCTCCGCGACCGCGTCCAGGCGGTGGTCCTGGCATATCGGGCGGGCGTGGCCGGCAACGGGGACCGAGTCTGACGGCTCCAAGAACCACGGGAACGCCGGTTCGCCTGTCACCTGACAGCCCTCGGCGGCGAGGGCGGCGCGCAGGAGTTCAAACGGCACGGTGAGGCGAATGCCCGGCCGGTGCCGTGAGGTGCCTGGTGGCGTCCAGGGTTTCCCGGATGTGCCGGGTGAGGGCGTGCCGGTCGGGGTCGTCGATCCAGCGCTCGAAGGCGACCTTGAAGGCGGCGATCCCGATCTCGGCCGCGAGTGCCGCGGTGGCGGAATCCAGACCGCGTTCCCGAAGCGCGCGGTCGAGGGTGGAGACGAGTGAGGCCAGTTTGGCCAGTTCACGTTCCCGCAGTTCGGGATTGGCGGCGATGACGGCCTGGCGCTGGCGCACCAGCTCCGCGCGTTCCTCGAAGACGGGAGCGGCTTCGGTCAGGACGTGGGCGATCACCTCCAGCGGTGCCAGTGGGTCGGCGGCGGTGGCCGTGGCGCGCGCGAGGACGTCGGCCAGGGCGTTGGACTGGAAAAGGACTTCCCGTTTGTCGACGAAGTGCCGGTAGAAGGTGCGTTCGGTGACCTCGGCCCGGGCGGCGATCTCCGCCACGGTGGTGGCGTCGAAGCCCTTGTCGTTGTAGAGCTCCAGCGCCGCCCTCTCCAGGCGGCCTCGTGCGTCGGGCTTCCATCGGCTCATGCCCCGATCCTACCCAGCGACGACAGAATCTGACATCAGAGCGATGACAGAGACTGACATGGGTGCTACCGTGATGTCACGAACTGACATCACGGCACTCCGCAGAAAAGGGCGACACCATGCGCGTATTCGTCACCGGAGCCTCCGGACATCTCGGCTCCGCCGTCGTCCCCGAGCTCCTCGAAGCGGGACACCAGGTCGTCGGGCTGGCCCGCTCCGACAAGTCCGCCGCCGCGTTGACGGCTGCCGGCGCCCAGGCGCACCGAGGCGACCTCGATGATCCGGACGGCCTCGCCGCGGCCGCCGCTGCGGCGGACGGGGTCATCCACCTGGCCTTCAAACACGACGCCATGTTCGCCGGCGACTTCGCCGGCGCGGTCGCGGCGGACCTGCGCGCCCTCCGCGCGCTCGGGGACGCCCTCGCCGGCACCGGCAAGCCGCTGGTGGCCACGTCGGGAACCGCGCTCTTCGCCTTCGCGGGACTGCAGGGCTCCCTCACCGAGGCCGACGTGCTCGACGCGGGACCGCGGGTCGACGCCGAGAACGCGGTGGTCGCACTCGCCGAGCGCGGCGTCCGGTCGTCCGTCGTCCGGCTCACTCCGACCGTGCACAGCTCGCTGGACCACAACGGCTTCATCCCGACCTTCATCTCCATCGCCCGCTCCAAGGGCGTCTCGGCCTACGTCGGCGACGGGACCAACCGCTGGCCCGCCGTGCACACGCTCGACGCGGCACGCCTGTACCGGCTGGCGCTGGAATCCGCGCCGGCGGGGTCACGGCTGCACGCCGTCGGCGACGAGGGGATCGCCTTCCGGCAGATCGCCGAGGGCATCGGCCACGGGCTGAACCTGCCCGTGGTCAGCATCGCGCCGACCGAGGCCGACGCCCACTTCGGCTTCCTGAGCGCCCACGCCCAGGCCGACAACCCGTCCTCCAGCGCGCTGACCCGCGACCTCCTGGGCTGGACGCCCGTCCAGCCCGGCCTCGTCGACGACCTCGGCCAGGGCCACTACTTCGCCACCGGCACCACCCCCGCGCGCTGAGCCCGCCCCCCGCTCCGCTCCCCGCGCTCGGGCGGAACCGGTCCACACGACCCCTCACCCTGCACGACCGGCTGCTGTGCAGCCGGAGGGAGACGAACAACATGAACACCAAGAACGCACACGAGCGGCTCGACCCGGAACTGACCGAGGTCCTGAAGACGGTGCCGATGACGGGAGCCGGGGTGTTCGACCTCAGCGACCTGGACGGCACGCGCGTCGGCGTCCGCGCCTTCGCCGAGGCGATCGCGGCCCAGATACCGGATGAGCCGTCCGTGTCGGTCGAAGAGGTCCGGGTGCCCCGTTCGGACGGATCCACCCTCGCCATCCGGCTGCTGCGGCCCACCGAGGCGGCCGGGCCGCTGCCGGTGCTGGTCTGGTTCCACGGCGGCGGGCAGGTTCTCGGGTACGCGGCCCAGGACGACCCCATCCTCAAGCACCTGGTCCCGGAGGTCGGCTGCATCGTCGCCTCCGTCGACTACCGGCTCGCCCCGGAGGCCCCCGCCCCGGCCGCCGCCGAGGACGGCCTGCTCGCCTATCGCTGGCTTCGCGCCCAGGCGGCCGCACTCGGCATCGACGCGGGCCGCGTCGCCCTGGCCGGGCAAAGCGGCGGCGGCGGTATCGCCGCGGCCACCGCACTCATGATCCGCGACCAGGGCGAACCGGCGCCGCTGTTCCAGGCGCTGAGCTACCCGATGCTCGACGACCGCAACACCACCCCGTCCAGCCACGAGGTCACCGACCTCGGCATCTGGGACCGCGCGACCAACATCCTGGCCTGGAACCTGATCCTCGGCGACCGCGCCGGAGCCGACGACGTCCCGCCGTACAGCGCACCCGCCCGCGCGACGGACCTCACCGGCCTCCCGCCCACCTTCATCGCCGCCGCCGAACTCGACGTCTTCCGCGACGAGGACCTGGCCTACGCCACGCGGCTCCAGGCCAGCGGCGTGCCCGTCGAGCTGCACCTGTACCCCGGCGCCTACCACGCCTGGGACCTCTTCGCCCCCGACGCCGCAGTCAGCACCGCCTACATCCACGCCTGGCACGGATACCTGCGCCGCCAGTTCAGTGCCCGTCAGCCCTGACCATCCGCCACGTCCCGGACACGCGATGACAGCCGACAACCCACCGCCGAAACCGGTATCCCCGACCCCACCCTCTGGCTGCACAACCCCCCATGAAGGGTGAGCTGTTCGGCTAGGGCGACTCCTTCGGGCGTGCGAATTCAAGCCGCCGGTTCCGAACGAGCATGATGCCGTAGGTGCTCAAGTCCTCAGCAATCGTTCCAAGAGGTCGTCGAGGGAAACCAGTCCGACGAGCCTGCCGTCGGCGTCGTGGACGAGGCCGAGTTGGCTGTGGTGGGCGCGCAGCGTGGTGACGGTAGTGGCGAGCGAGGCGGTCGCCGGCACGGTGGGGACGGGGTGGGCCAGATCAGCCGCATACGAGGTTGTGCCGTCGGTGTGGGCGAGGTAGGCGTCGCGGGCGTGGACCAGGCCGGTGTAGCGGGCTGAGGGGCCGCGTACCAGCAGGCGGGCGTGGCCTGTGGCGCGTGCGGTGTCGATGACCTCCCGCGGGGGCGCGTCGGCGGGCACCGACGTGATGTCGGCGGCCGGGATGATCGCGTCGGTGAGCGGGGCCTGGGGGGCGCTGAGCGCGGTGTCCAGCAGGGTCCGGTCGGTCTCGTCGATGAGGCCGAGGCGGCGGGACTCGGCGACCAGGTGACGGAGTTGGCCGGGAGTGCGGGCGAGGCTCGCCTCATCCCGAGGGTCCACACCGACGAGCCGCAGCAGTGCGTTGGTGATGCCGTTGAGCGCGGTCAGCAACGGCCGGACGGCCTTGGTGAACGCGCGGAAGGGTATCGCGAGCGCGGTCGCGGAGCGTTCGGCGTCGGCGATGGCCCAGGATTTCGGAGCCATCTCGCCGGCGACCATGTGAAGGAAGGTGACCAGGGCGAGGGCGAGCGCGAACGCGACGACGTGCGCGGCGGCCTCGGGCAGTCCCAGGCCGTGGAAGAGCGGCGTGAGCGTTCCGGCGAAGACCGGTTCGGACACCACGCCGAGGCCCAGGGAGCACATGGTGATGCCGAGTTGCGCGCCGGCCAGCATCAGCGACAGCTCGCGGATGCCTGCGACGGCGGACGCCGCGCCGCGGCTCCCCTGGGCTGCGGCATGTTCCAGCCGGGGCCGCTTGGCGGCGACCAGAGCGAACTCGGCCGCGACGAAGAATCCGTTGCCGATCAGCAGCAGCACGGTCAGCACGATCCCGAGGGGAAGATTCACTTCGCTGCTTCCGTTCCGGTGAAGTCTTCCGGCTCGACCTGCGCCGAGCCGCCTTCCGCGGGCTCGGGCACCGGGGTCTCCGGGGGAGCGAGGCGAAGCCGGATGCGGCGGGGGACGTGGTGGTCGATGTCGATGATCTCGATCTCCGCGATGCGGGGGGAGCGGTCGGGCAGGGCCGGCGACAGGTCGACGGTGGCCCGGTCGCCGGGCTGGGGCATCCGTCCGAGCCGTTCGAGGAGCAGGCCCGCGACGGTGTCGTAGTGGCCCTCGGGGAGCCGTACCCCGGTGGCCTGGGCGACCTCGTCGACGCGAAGCCCGGCGTCGGTGGTCCACCATCCGTCCCCGGCCGGACGGGCCAGGGGCTCGTCGGCGTCGTTCTCGTCCACGATCTCCCCGACCAGTTCCTCCGCCACGTCCTCGACGGTGAGGACGCCGGCGAAGCCTCCGTACTCGTCCACCACGCAGGCCATCCGCTGACCGCCGGCCCGCAGCTGCGCCACGACGGCGGGCAACGGCACCGACCCCGGCAGGACCAGGGCGGGTCCGGCCAGGTCACCGATCCGCACGGCGGCGGCGTCGGCCGGATCCACCTCGAACAGGGCGCTGAGACCGACGACGCCGACCAGGTCGTCGACCTTCTCGCCGAGGACGGGGAAGCGCGTGAATCCGTGTTCGGCGATGGCGGCGGCGAGGTCGGCGGCGGAGTCGGTCGCGCGCACCGTCGCGACGTCCACGCGGGGGACCATGACCTGATCGGCCGTCCGGTCGGAGAATCCCAGCGCGCGCTCCAGCAGTTCCGCGTGGTCGTCGGCGAGGTTCTCCTGGGACTCGCCGATGATGTGGCCGAGTTCCTCCAGCGTCGCGCCGTGGTGCAGTTCCTCGACCGGCTCGACGCCGACGAGCCGCAGCAGCCGGTTGGCGGCGGCGTCGAACAGCCGGACCAGCGGCCCGGCGACCGCGAGGTAGGCCAGGGTGGACGCGGCCAGCGCGCGGGCGAGTGCCTCGGGCTTGGTGAGCGCCAGGTTCTTGGGGAGCAGCTCGCCCAGCACCATCTGCAGCACGGTCGCGATGACGAATCCGGCGACCAGAGCGATCCCGCCGACCGCCGCGTCCGGCAGGCCGGCCGCACCGAGCACCGGTCGCACCAGTCCGGCCAGCGCGGGTTCGGCGATGAACCCGACGACCAGGGCGGTCACGGTGATGCCGAGCTGCGCACCCGACAGCATGAACGACAGCCGCTCCAGCACCCGGACGGCCTGCTCGGCCTTCCGGTCGCCCTGCTCGGCGCGCTCCTGCAGCGCGAGCCGGTCAGCCGTGACGAACGCGAACTCCTGGGCGACGAAGTACCCGGTCGCGGCGGTGAGCAGCAGGACGGCGAGCAGACCGAAGGCGATGCTCATCGGCCGGTCTCATCACGGGTGGGATGACCTTCGGCGGTAGGCCCTGCAGACACTGCTCTCCTTACGATGGGCTCCCTGGCGGACAACCCGATAATGTACGACACATGTCGCAGGTTCCCCGGTTCCCAGGTCGTCGACTGGAGACCACGGTGCTGACGCGGTGGGGACGCCAGCGCCGCCGGGCCAGGCTGACGGGGGGAAAGGAGCGTGCAGGTGACACGACGCGCCCAGGGACGCTTGGAGGCCGAAGTGCTGGCCGCCCTTGCCGCCGCCGACGCTTTCATCGGCACCGTCGAGTTGTGTGAACGCCTGGATAGTGCACCCACACGTTCGACGGTGAACACGATCCTGAACCGGCTGCGCGTCAAGGGCATGGTGCGCCGGATCCAGGTCGGCCGCGGATACGAGTACCGCCTGGCGGTGGAAGAGGCCGATGTGGTCGCCGGACGCATGCACGAGCACCTGCGCCTGGCCAGCGACCAGCAACATGTCCTCAGCCGTTTCATCGAGACCCTGAGCGTGGAGCAGGCCCGTCTACTCCATGCCCTCCTCGACGACCAGGCGGCCTCCGCCTCATCGCCGGGCGGCCGCGCACGGGACGACCGGAACCGCGAAGGCCAGGGGGAGCGGAGGAGGGGGCGGTGAACCTGTTCACCTTCCTGCCGGTCGCCGTGACGCTGCCGGTGGCGTTCCTTCTCGGACGGGTGGGCCTGTCGCTGCATCCGGCCTGGACGGCCCGGATCCTGGTCACCATCGCGGCGACCGCCACCCTTTCGGTCGCTGGGACGGCCCTGTTCGTCGGAGTCAACTATGCCGCGACGCTCGCCCCGGACGCGGCGAACCGGTTGCCGGAGTGGATGCTGTTCGGCGACGACGAGCCGGTCCCGGCCGTCGCGGGCGTCCCGGCGATGCTGGCGTTCGGCTACACGTGTGCCGTCACGGCTCGGGTCATCGGCCGTAACGCCGTCGCCGTCCGGCGGGCGCGGCGGCTCAACCGGGGCGTCCTGGAAAGCGACGTGCCGCTGGCGCTGGCCGTTCCCGGACGCCGCGGCGGCGTGCTGGTGTCACGCGGCCTGCTCCATTCGTTGACCGGACCCGAGCTGGCGATCGTGTTCCGGCACGAGCAGTCCCACCTGCGGCACGCCCATCACCGGTACTTGCTGGTCGCGGGCCTGACCGCCGCGGTCACCCCGCTGTTGCGGCCACTGGCCGCCCGCCTGCGGCTGGCATTGGAACGTTGGGCGGACGAGGACACCGCCCAGGCGACGGGTGACCGCATCCTGGTCGCACGCACGATCGCCAAGGTCTCTCTCGCGGCCGCCTCATCCGGTCCGCCCCAGCCGCGTGACCTGGCCGGGTTCGCTCAGTCGCAAACCGTCGAAAGGGTCCGGGCGCTGCTGGCAGCACCGCCGACACCGACGCCTGTGACCGGCCCTCTCGCGCTGGTGGGCAGCGGTCTCACGACCGGTCCGCTCGCCGCCGCCGCACTGCAACTGGACCAGGCTCTGGGGCTGTCGTACCTGTGATCCGTTCGACTTGATCAACTTCCGATCATCTACGACACTTGTCGCAGGTACTTCGACTCGGGGAGCTTCCCTCCATGACGTGTTTCTTCGACGCCGCCCACGGCCCGGGCGTTCAGACCATCCTGTGGACGCCGCAATGGGGCGCGGCCCGCAACGTGACGGCCTGCCCGGCCTGCGCACAACGCTGGGCGATGCATCAGCAGCAGATGGCGGTCGGCCAGCCCGGGTATCCCGCGCCACAGGCGGGGTACCCCGCCGCCGGCTACGGCCAGCCCGGCTACCCGCAGCACGGGTACGGCCACCCCGACTACGACGACCACCATCACCACGAGCGGCAGCGCCGCGGCCCCGGATGGGGAGGGGTGGCCGCAGCGGGCGCGGCGGGCCTGGTCGGCGGCGCCCTCATCAACGAGATGCTGGACGACGACGAGCCCCAGCAGGTGATCCAGCAGGTCACCAACATCGAGTACGAGGTCACCAACGTCGAGTACAACGACTTCTCCGACGACGGGGACGGCGACAGCGACTGGTAAGCGGCCGGTGAGCCATACCTGGTCAGCGGGTGGTGTCCAGGGCCTATCCGCCCCACCGCCATCACCCGTGAGCACCCGTCACGGGCGCCGGGCATGACACCGGGCGCTTGGGCATGACACCGGGCGCTGGGCATGACGCACCGACGACGCCCGACGGCGTCGGCACCAGTGGCCTCGGTGCTGGTCGCCCTGATGCCGGCATCGGTGGCCATCCGAAAGCCTCAGAGCTTGCGGATGGCCACGCGGGTTCGCAAGACCTCGGCGTCCGGGAGATGCTCAGCCCCATCCTGGCGAACCGGCCGAGCACGGGGACGGTGTACTCACCCGACATCCTCGTCAACGTCACCGCCCACCTGATCAACCGCCAAGACGGTGATCCCCGCGAGAGCGACTAGCAGACCTGGCGCGCCCGCATTCAGGGGGATTGACCAGGCGAAGGGCGCAAATGTCCATGCATGAAGGTGCGAGGGCCGCAGGCGCGGGTAAGGTCGGCCAGCGGATTCGATGGTCTTCGGTGGATGCTGTCCGGGCTGGTAGGAGATGTGCAGGTGAGCGTTTCAGGGGACCTTGGCGCGCGGGAGTCGGCGGCACGTCGATGGCTTCTACAGGGCCTGCACCGGCCCGGCCGCAGGACCGCGCCGCACCACCGGCCGACGCCCGCCCATCAGGACACGCCGGATCAGCGGCACCGCTGGTGGCAGGTGATGTGCCTCACCGGGGTGGACTACTTCTCCACCTTGGGCTATCAGCCAGGCATCGCCGCGCTGGCCGCCGGTGCGCTGAGCCCGCTGGCGACGCTGCTGCTGGTGGCGCTCACGCTGTTCGGGGCGCTGCCGGTGTACCGGTCGGTGGCCGGGCAGAGCCCGCACGGGCTGGGGTCGCTGTCGATGCTGGAGAGCCTGCTGCCGGGTTGGCGCGGCAAGCTGCTGGTGCTGGGACTGCTGGGGTTCGTGGCGACGGCGTTCATCGTCACGATCACGATGTCGGCGGCCGACGCCACCGCGCACCTGCAGCACAACCCGTTCGTCCCCAAGGCGGTGGGCGGCGCGGGCTGGCGGATCGGCCTCACTTTGGCGCTGATCGCCGGGCTGGGCGCGGTGTTCTTGGCCGGGTTCAGCGAGGCGATCTCCATCGCGGTGGTCCTGGTGGTGGTGTTCCTGGCGCTGAACGTGGTGGTCGTGGGCACCGCCCTGGCCCAGGTGGCCGCCGACCCGGGGCGGATCGGTGACTGGGGCGACGTGCTGCGCGCCGACTACACCAGTCCGGTGGCGATGGTGGCCGCATCGCTGCTGGTGATGCCCAAGCTGGCGCTGGGCATGTCGGGGTTCGAGACCGGCGTGGCGGTGATGCCGCTGGTCAAGGGCGAGTTGAAGCAGCGCATCGCCGGGACGCGCAAGCTGCTGACCACCGCCGCGCTGATCATGAGCGGGTTCCTGCTCGCCTCCAGCTTCGCCACCACGGTGCTGATCCCCAAGGCCGAGTTCGCCGAGGGCGGCCAGGCCAACGGCCGCGCCCTGGCCTACCTGGCCCATACCTACCTGGGTGACGGGTTCGGCACCGCCTACGACATCGCCACGATCGCGATCTTGTGGTTCGCCGGGGCGTCGGCGATGGCCGGCTTGCTCAACATCGTGCCGCGCTACCTGCCCCGCTATGGCATGGCGCCGGACTGGACCCGCGCCGCCCGCCCGATGGTGTTGATCTTCACCGGGATCGCGCTCGCCCTCACCCTGCTGTTCGGAGCAGAGGTCGAGGCTCAGGGCGGCGCCTACGCCACCGGCGTGCTGGCGCTGATCCTGTCGGCGGCCGTCGCCGCGACCTTGGCGGCCTGGAAGCGCGGGCACCGGCGCGCCGCCGCCGGGTTCGCCGTCATCACGGTGATCCTGGCCTACGCCGCCGTCGCCAACATCATCGAACGTCCGGACGGCCTGGTCATCGCGGCCCTGTTCAGCGCCGCGATCGTGGTGACCTCGCTGGCCTCCCGCGCGACCCGGTCCACCGAACTGCGCATCACCGAGGTCACCTTCACCGACCAGGCTCGCCACTGGCTCACCGAGTGCGGCGAGATCCGCATCATCGCCAATGAACCTCACGCTCGCGACCAGGCCGAATACCTGGACAAGGCGCGCGAGGCGTGGGAGCTGCACCGGCTGCGCAGCGCCGAAAATCTGATCTTCCTGGAGATCACCGTCGGTGACGCCTCACAGTTCGAGTCCCAGATCCAGGTCAGCGCCGAGGACCGGCACGGCCACCGCGTCCTGAAAGCCACCAGCCCCAGCATCGCCAACGCCCTCGCCGCGATCCTGCTCCAGATCCGCGACGCCACCGGCCGGCTGCCCCACATCTACTTCCACTGGGCCGAAGGCAACCCCGTCGGGGCGCTGCTGCGCTACCTGGTGTTCGGCGGCGGCGATGTGCCCCCACTCACCCGCGAGATCCTGCGCCAGGCCGAACCCGACACCGCCCGCCGTCCCGTGGTCCACGTCGGCTGATCCCACCAACGGCCCATAGCATCACGACCGCAGCGCGCCGGGAGTTCCGACCAACACCGTCAAGGTCGCGCGGCTGCATGGTGGTCCCCGGCCTGTCGGTACCGGTGAGGTACTCGATGCGATCGGGGCGCACCATAGCCAGAGCGTCCCGCCGGGAAGGACGGGTTACCGCGACCACCGCGCTGGTTGACGCTGTCGAGGAGCATGGTGACCCAGGCGGGGCCACGCTTGGCAAGCCGCCGTCCCAGCCGCGTTCGGGACCGATCACCAGCCGGGCCCGGCCGTCTGCGCACCGAACGTCCCTCCCGCCCGCTTCGTGGCGTTGCCCCCGCGCCTAGGTTCTGGCTGTGGACAGCGCTGTCGGGCAAGGGGCGGGAATAGCGGGCTTGCGACCGGACGCCGTTGACCTGCGGCGATGTCGTCCGGGACGGGACAGGCCTGGGCTTCTGTCTGGTCAGAGGTCCGATGGTGCGTCTCGGACGTGCTCCGGCCGACCTCCTGGGGAGAACCCATCCCAGCCCAGTGACGTACCGAACTGCCCGCCCGGACGCGGCCCGGACGCGCCCCGGACGCGCCCCGGACGCGGCCAGGACGCGGCCCGGCCGGGGTGCGGTCTGAGTTAGGTGGCGTTGCGGGGGTCCCAGACCTTGATGGCCAGGCCGACCCGGTCGGCCTGGCCATCGGCGCGGTGGACCGAGGTGACGCGTAGCAGGGCGTAGCGGCGTTCGGTGGTGA
>NZ_JBFAOF010000038.1:0-20123 GCF_040675125.1 Spirillospora sp. NPDC049652
GTCGCGGGCCGCGCGGTCCGGGCCGGACCGGCCGTGGGGGCCGCCGGGACGCCGAGGGGCGGGACGGGGGCGTCCGCGGGCAGGACGGGCGGGAGCGCCCCGCCGGTGAGGGCGTCCACCATGTCGCTGGCCGTCCTGACCTCGCTGACCAGCGAGTACAGTCGCCGGGTGCAGGACCCGCAGCCGGGCTTCCAGCCGCAGGCGTCCTTGACGTCGCGGACCCTGCTGCATCCCCCGTCGAGCATGCAGCCGCGGACGTCGTCCTCCGTGACCGCGTTGCAGACGCAGACGTACATGCGGGCTGGACCTCTCAGGTGGCGGGTAAGGGCGGCCTCAATAAGGTAAGGCATACCTAATGTAAATCAGGGTCGCCCGGTCTGGCCAGTCCCGTCCGGAACGGTGTGATCTAAGCCTCGGCGGGAATGGGTCCCTCCCAGCGACGGGAGGGGTGACCGGTGGTACACGTGCGGCCCGGCGAGGGCAGTCCGCTGGAGAGGGGGCCGCAGGCGCCGCCCGGCCTGCCGGCCGATCCGGTCGATCCGGTCGAGCCGGTCGAGCCGGTCGAACTGGCCTTGGCGGCGGAGGTCCCGCCGGACGGGCCACCGGCGGCGGACGCGCCCACCGGCGCCTACCGGCTGCAGCTCCGCGCGCCGGGGTTCGGCTTCGCCGAGGCGGCGGCGCTCGCGCCCTACCTGAGGGACCTGGGCGTCTCCCACGTCTACCTGTCGCCGGTGCTCCAGGCCGCGCCCGGCTCCACGCACGGCTACGACGTCGCCGACCACGGCCGGATCTCCGCCGAGCTGGGCGGGGAGGAGGCGTTCACCGCGATGGTCCGCCGGTTCCGGTCGGCGGGGCTGCGGGTGCTCCTCGACATCGTCCCCAACCACATGGCGTTCCACGGGACGGCCGTCGAGTCGGTCCTCGCGGAGGGCCGGGAGTCCCCGTACGCGCACTGGTTCGACGTGGACTGGGAGGCGGGCGGCGGACGGCTCGTCCCGCCCGGCGAGGGCGAACCGAACTACCGCCGGTTCTTCGACATCTCCGGCCTGATCGCCCTCCGCCAGGAGGACCCGGACGTGTTCGACGCCACCCACGCGCTGATCATCCGGCTCGTCCGGGACGGCCTGGTGGACGGCCTCCGCGTCGACCACCCCGACGGACTCACCGACCCGCGCGGCTACCTGCGCCGCCTCTCCGAGGCGATCGGCGGCACCGGCGCCACCGGCGTCGGGCTCGGCGAACCCGCCGGGCGGGGCGGCCATCCCTGGATCCTGGTCGAGAAGATCACCGCGCCCGGCGAGGAGCCGCCCGCCGAATGGGACTGCGCGGGCACCACCGGCTACGACGCCCTCGGCATGGTCGGCGGCCTGTTCCTGGACCCGGCGGGCGAGAAGCCGCTGACCCAGGCCTACACGGCGTTCACCGGCGAGACCTCGGACTTCGCCGAGGTCGAGCGCGAGGCCCGCCGGTACGTGGCCGGGCACGCGCTGCGCCCGGAGATCGACCGGCTGCACCGCGCCCTGGTCCGGGCCCGTCCCGCGGACGACCCGGACGGCCTCCGTGCCGCCCTCCTCGAACTGCTCGCGGCGATGCGGGTCTACCGGGCCTACGTCACGCCGGGGGAGGATCCTCCCGACCAGGCCCGCCGCGTCCTGGACGAGGCGTCCCGCGAGTGCGGGGAACCGCTCGTCCGGGAGGTCGTCCAGGAGGCCCTGCACGGCGATCCGGAGTTTGTCGTCCGGTTCCAGCAGGTCAGCGCGCCGCTGGCGGCCAAGGGGGTCGAGGACACCGCGTTCTACCGCTGGTCGCGGATGGCCGCGCTGAACGAGGTCGGCGGCGACCCCGCCCGGTTCGCCGTCCCGCCCGCCGACTTCCACGCCTACTGCCGCCGGGTCGCCGCCGCCCGGCCGCTCAGCATGACCACCCTGTCCACGCACGACACCAAGCGGCAGGAGGACGTCCGCGCGCGGCTGGCCGTCCTCGCCGAGATCCCGCACGAGTGGGAGAACGCCGTCACCGCCTGGCGTGCGCCGTCGTCCCCGCTGGAACCCGACCTCGAATACCTGATGTGGCAGACGCTCGTCGGGGCGTGGCCGGTCACCGAGGAGCGGATGGCGGAGTTCCTGACCAAGGCCATGCGCGAGGCCAAGACCTCCACGAACTGGATCACACCCGACGAGACCTACGAGCGGGCCGTGCTCGACCACCTCCACGCGGTCCTGGCGTCCGGGGCCGTCGAGGAGGTCGTCCGGTTCGCCGCCCGGCTGGAGCCCGCGACCCGCGCGAACGTCCTCGGACAGAAGATCGTCCAGCTCACGATGCCGGGCGTCCCGGACCTCTACCAGGGCTGCGAGCTGGTCGGACGCTCCCTGGTCGACCCGGACAACCGCCGCCCCGTCGACTTCGACCGCCGCCGCGCCCGCCTCGCCGAGCTGGACGAGGGCGCCGCGGCCGGCGGGCTCGACGACGAGAAGCTGCTGGCCACCTCCCGCGCGCTCCGGCTGCGCCGCGACCAGCCGTCCTGGTTCGCGCCGCCGAGCCCGCACGAGCCGCTGACGGCCGTCGGCCCGGCCGCCGAGCACGCCGTCGCCTTCCGCCGTGGACGCGCCGTCACCCTCGCCACCCGCCTCCCCGTCGCCCTGGACCGCATCGGCGGCTGGACGTCCACGCTCCTGGATCCGGGCGGCGAGGGCGAGTGGCGCGACCTGCTCACCGGCCGGGTCCACCAAGGGCCCCTGCTGGAGGTGGCCGCCGTGCTCGACCGCATGCCCGTCGCCCTGCTCGTCCCGGAGGACCGTGCATGACCCGCTTCTCCGTCTGGTCCCCGACCGCCCGGAAGGTCTCCGTCGCCCTCACGGTCGGGGACACGTCCCGGACCGAGCCCCTGGCGCCCGCCGAGGACGGCTGGTGGACCGCCGACGTCCCCGACGCCGCCCACGGCACCGACTACGGCTTCGTGCTGGACGACCGCGACGAGGTGCTGCCCGACCCGCGCTCGGCCTGGCAGCCGCACGGCGTCCACGCCCCCAGCCGCGTCTACGACCACGACCGTTTCACCTGGTCGGACGGCACCTGGCGGGGCCGTCCCCTCGCCGGATCGGTGCTGTACGAGCTGCACGTCGGCACGTTCACGCCCGAGGGCACGCTCGACGCCGCCGCCGCGCGCCTGGACCACCTCGTCGACCTCGGCGTGGACGCCGTGGAGCTGATGCCGCTGGCCGCGTTCTCCGGCCACCACGGCTGGGGCTACGACGGCGTGTGCCTGTGGGCCGTCCATGAGCCCTACGGAGGCCCGGACGCCCTGAAACGCTTCGTCGACACCGCGCACGCACGAGGAATCGCGGTCGTCCTGGACGTCGTCTACAACCACCTCGGGCCGTCCGGGAACCGTCTCAGGGACTTCGGCCCGTACTTCACCGACGCCTACGCGACGCCCTGGGGCGACGCGGTCAACTTCGACCAGGCGGGCGCGGACGGCGTCCGCGCGTTCGTGGTCGAGAACGCCCTGATGTGGCTGCGCGACTTCCACCTGGACGGCCTGCGCCTGGACGCCGTCCACGCCATCCGCGACCAGCAGGCCGTCCACCTGCTGGAGGAGCTGTCGGCCGCCGTGGACGCCCTGGCCGTCGGCCTCGGCCGCGAGCCGTTCCTGGTAGCCGAGTCCGACCTGAACGACCCGCGGCTAGTCACCCCGCGCGAGGCGGGTGGCCTCGGTCTCACCGCGCAGTGGGACGACGACGTGCACCACGCCCTGCACGCCCTGCTCACCGGCGAACGCCAGGGGTACTACGTCGACTTCGGCGCTCCCCGCACCCTCGCCAAGGCTCTGACCACCGCGTTCGTCCATGACGGCGGCTACTCGACCTATCGCGGGCGGCGCCATGGCCGTCCGGTCGACCGGCTCCGGACGCCGGCCCACCGGTTCGTCGTCTCGCTCCAGAACCACGACCAGATCGGCAACCGGGCCGCCGGCGACCGCCTCTCCGGCACGACGGGCGGAACCGGGGAGGGGCTCTCCCTCGACCGCCTCAAGATCGGCGCGGCTCTGCTGCTGCTCGGGCCGTTCACCCCGATGCTGTTCATGGGGGAGGAGTGGGGCGCGTCCACCCCCTGGTGCTACTTCACCGACCACCAGGAACCCGAGCTCGGCCGCGCCGTCACCGAGGGCCGCCGCCGCGAGTTCGCGGACCACGGCTGGCAGGGCGAGGTCCCCGATCCACAGGCTGTGGACACGTTCCGGCGTTCCGTCCTCGACTGGACGGAACCGGACGGGGGCCGCCACCGCGAGCTGCTGGAGTGGTACCGCGCGCTCATCGCCCTCCGCCGCGCGCATCCGGAGTTCACCGACCCCGACCTGACCCGCGTCCGGGTGGAGGCGGGCGACACCTGGCTGATCATGCGCCGGGGCCGCTTCCGCGTCGCCGCGAACCTCGGCGAGGACCCGCTCGACCTCGACCCCGGCACGCTCGTCCTCACCTCCGGCAAGGTCACCCAGAGTCAGGGGCGCGAGGGCGAGGGGACGATCACGGTAGGGGCGAACGCGGTCGTCGTCGCGGCGGATGCCGCCGTTCGCGCGCCGAGGTGACGGGTCGTCCGGCACGATGGTGCGGGAGTCGCGACCAGAGCGCCCAGGCGGAGAGGGCGGCGAGCGCCGCGCCGAGCAGGAGCAGGACCGGATGCGTCCAGCGCACCCACGCCCCGGTGCCGGCGTTCACCAGCGGCATGCCCCAGACGGCCGTACAGGTGACTCCCAGCACATTCGCGGTCCCCTCCGCGAACGCGTACCACCACACGGGGCCCCGGTCGTCCGCGAGGAACCCGGCGGCCCCGGCGAACGACATCAGAACGGCAAGGATCAGACAGACGCCGACATAGGACGCGTGCCAGAAACCATCGGGCACCAGCAGGAACTGGACGGAGCCGAGCAGGACGAACAGCACCGCGCCGACCGGCCGGGCCACGGCCGGGTCGAGGGGCGGCACGTGCGGATACCTCCGGGGACGAGACGAATGTCTGCATTCGAGGATGTACTACGAGTGGCAAACCGCAGGTCAAGAGCGCGGCGGCAGCCAGGAAACGTTCATGAATGGCCATACGATCGGTCCATGACCTCAGTACTGCTCGCCGAGGACGACACGTCCATCTCCGAGCCTCTCGCCCGCGCGCTGCGGCGCGAGGGGTACACCGTCGAAGTCAGCCCGGACGGCCCGCAGGCCCTGGAGCGGGCGCTCGGCGGAGGCGTCGACCTGATCGTGCTGGACCTCGGGCTGCCCGAGCTGGACGGTCTGGAGGTCGCCCGCCGGGTCCGCGCGGAGGGCCACGGCGTGCCGATCCTCATCCTGACCGCGCGAGCCGACGAGGTGGACACCGTCGTCGGCCTGGACGCCGGCGCCGACGACTACGTGACCAAGCCCTTCCGGCTCGCCGAGCTGCTCGCCCGCGTCCGGGCCCTGCTGCGCCGCGGCAGCACCGAGACGCCCATCGTGCAGGGCGTGCGGATCGACGCCGAGTCCCGCCGCGCCTGGATGGGCGACCAGGAGCTCCAGCTCACCACCAAGGAGTTCGACCTGCTGCGGGTGCTGGTGCGCGACGCCGGCAAGGTGGTCACCCGCGAGCAGATCATGCGCGAGGTGTGGGACACCAACTGGTGGGGCTCCACCAAGACGCTCGACATGCACATCTCCTGGCTACGCCGCAAGCTCGGCGACGACGCCGGCAGCCCCCGCTACATCACCACCGTGCGGGGCGTCGGCTTCCGGTTCGAGCGCGGCGACTGACCGGACCGCGCGCGGCGGGTGCACGGCCGAGTGCGGCGAGGACCCGGGCGAGCGCCCGGGCGGGTCCGGCGAGGACGGCCGGTGCCCGCGCCGCGTGCGGCGGCCGGAGCCCGTCCGTCGCGCCGGCCGCACCGGCCCGGGTCACGGGATCCGGGTGGAGCGCATACCCTGCGTCATGAGCGTGGAGCGCGTCCGCCGCCCTCGCGGGTCCCGCCGGGCCCGCGAGAAGCCCTCTGCCACGCGGGCCCGCGAGGGTCCCGCCGTCCGTGGAGCCCCGTCACGTGGAGCCGCGTGGGCCGCATGCCCGCGCGGCCCGCACCCGCGTGCCGGGGCCGCGCCACCACGATCCGTCCGTCCGCTGTCCGTCGTCCGCCCGCTGTCCGCCCGCCGTCCGTCCGCCTGTGCGGCGCCCACCCGCGCCGCACCGTCCACGCACCAGCCCCGATCACCAGCCCACCCACCCACCCCACGCACCAGCCCACGCACCGCCCCACGCACCACCGTGCGAGCACCACCGGCCGCGCACCACCATCCGCGCATCCCACCGGCCGAACACCACCGGCCGCGCCACCCGGGGGAACGGGGGTCGTCCCCTCCGGCGACGTGGTCATCGTCCAACCCGTACGGGGGCCGGGCCGTCCCGAGCGGTTCCGGCGCACCGCCTCTCTCCGAGGAGGCCCGATGAGGCGCCGACTGCTCCTGTCGACGCTCGCCGTGGCGATCGTCGCGATTCTGCTTCTCGGCATACCCCTCGCCTACGCCACCAACAAGCTCATCTACGAGGAGGCGAAGCAGTCGCTCGAACGCGAGGCCTCCTCGATCGTCGGCGGCGTCGGCTTCAGCCTCGAGTCCCACCAGCCCGTCACCCGCGACAAGATCGCGCAGGAGTACCCCGGCCGGTACATCGTGATCACGCTGCCGGACAACCGGACGATCACCGCGGGCACCCCGCCCCGCCGCCCCGACGACCAGCTCACCGCCACGGCGACCGTGTCCGGCGTGCACGTCCAGGTGGCCCAGCCCGCCCAGCAGGTGCGGGACGAGGCGCTCCGGCAGATGCTGCTGATCGGGAGCCTGGCCGCGCTCGGCGTCGCGGTGACCGTCGGCCTGGCGATGTTCCAGGCCCGCAAGCTCACCCTGCCGCTGATCGACCTCGCCGAGACCGCCGACCGGCTCGGCACCGGGAACGCCCGGCCGCGCCGCCGCCGGTACGGCATCCCCGAGGTCGACCGGGTCGCCGAGGTGCTCGACAACAGCGCCGTCCGGATCGCCGACCTGCTCGCCGCCAGCCGCGAGTTCGCCTCCGACGCCAGCCACCAGCTGCGCACGCCGCTGACCGCGCTCACCATGCGGCTGGAGGAGATGATCGAGGCCGCCGACTACCCGGACGTGGTCCGCGAGGAGGGCGTGGCGGCGATCGCGCAGACCGAGCGGCTGGTCGCGGTGGTCGAGCAGCTGCTCGCCCGCGCCCGGCACGACCGGACCGGCGGCGCGGTGGCCGCGCCGATCGACCAGATCATCGAGCAGCAGGTCGAGGAGTGGCGGCCGATCTTCCGCCGGGACGGCCGGGACATCCGGATCATCGGCGAGCAGGGCCTGGTCGGCATGACCACGCCCGAGGGGCTGTCCCAGATCGTCGCGACCCTGCTGGACAACTCGCTGGTGCACGGCGACGGCGTCGTCACGATCAACACCAAGCAGGGGGCCGCCTCGGTCGTCGTCGAGATCGGCGACCAGGGCCCGGGCATCCCGTCCGACCTGGAACCGCGGATCTTCGAGCGCAGCGTCAGCGGCGGCCAGGGCACCGGCCTCGGCCTCTACCTGGCCCGCTCGCTCGCGGCGGTGGACGGCGGCCGGCTCGAACTGATCCACCCCCGTCCGGCCACCTTCGGGATCTTCCTGCGGCAGGCGTCCGAGGCGAGGCTGGCCGAGGAGCGCGTGGTCATCGGCCCGGTCTGAGGGCACGGTGTGAGGCCCGGCCGAGGGGCCGCGCCGGAAGCCGCCGGAAGGACGCGGGGAAGCGAAGGATCAGGTCGTTCAGCGGGGGGTGCGGCTGAACTCGGCCATGCCCTCGGGCTGCGGCCGGGACGGCTCCAGCGGCTGGGAGCGGTCCGGGGCCTCGCCGTCGGCGGCGTGGGCCGCGGCCGGGTCGGGCAGCCCGGCGGCGGTGACGGGCGGGGCGTTCTCGGGCAGGAACACCCACTTCTTGTAGGCCCAGTAGCGGAAGAGCGTCGCCACCCCGGTGCCGAGGATCAGGGACGCGTTGTAGGCGATCCAGCCGCGCTGGTCGAGCCCGAACTTGACGAAGCCCTGGATGAGCCAGGTGATCAGCAGGCCGACGCCGTTGAGGACGAAGAAGGTCACGTACTCGCGGCCCATGCCGCTCTGCTCGCGGTGCCGGAACGTCCAGTACCGGTTGGCGAGGTAGGAGAACGTGGCGGCCACCACCGTGCCGACGCCGGTCGAGGTGAGCTCGCCGACCCCGAAGCCGACGTGCATGAGGTTGCCGACGCCCGTGGTGATCACGAACGCGACGGCGCCGATGCTGCCGAACTTCGCCAGTTCGTGCACGATGTGCGCGAACCGCCGGTAGAGACTGGCGACAAAGCTCACGTAGGGACCCGTCCTTCGGACCTCGGCTGGTACAGGCGTTGCGGTCGGCGGTGACGTCGGCGGTGACAAGGGCGCGGGCTCAGGGCTCCGGCCGGCGCGGGCGAACCGTCGAGGCACATCGAGAATAGACGCAAGCGGCCTCTCCGGTGCCAGAACATGAACGTTTCACCGTACCCGCACCGTTCCCCTGCATGCCCTGGACTTGTCCGGACTCACCTCCTTGGACGTACGTATTGCCCAAAGAGTTCGCCTAAGTCGTTTTCGGTGCTGATCGGAGTGTCCCCCATGCGCGCGCCCGATACCCTTCTCTGCGTGAGAGACGCAGCTCAGAGCGGTGGCGACGCCGCGGGCCGGACCCCCGTGGTCGGCATGGCCGGAGGCGGGCAGCTCGCCCGGATGACCCAGCAAGCCGCGATCGCGCTCGGCGTGTCGCTGCGCGTCCTGGCCGGATCGGCGGACGACTCGGCGGCCCGGGTGACGCCCGGCACGACCGTCGGCGACGACCGGTCCGAGGCCGACCTGGCGGCGTTCGCCGCCGGCTGCGACGTGCTCACCTTCGACCACGAGCACGTCCCCGGCCCGCACATCGAGGCCGTCGAGGCGTCCGGGGTGCCCTGCCGGCCGGGCTCGGACGCCCTCCGGCACGCCCAGGACAAGCTGGTCATGCGCGACCGGCTGAGCGGCTTCGGCGCGCCCTGCCCGGCGTACGCCCCGATCCCGGACGAGGCCGCGCTCGCGCGGTTCGCCGAGGAGCACGGCCTGCCGCTGGTGCTCAAGGCCACCCGCGGCGGCTACGACGGCAAGGGCGTCTGGGTGGTCAGGGACCTGGCCGACCCCGCCGTCGCCGAGCTGCTGGCCCAGGACGTCCCGCTGATGGCCGAGGAGATGGTGGCCTTCCGCCGCGAGATCGCCGCCCTGGTCGCCCGCTCGCCCTACGGGCAGGGCGCGGCGTACCCGGTGGTCGAGACCGTCCAGGAGGACGGGATCTGCGTCGAGGTGATCGCGCCCGCGCCCGGCATCTCGGCCGACCGCGCCGAGCAGGCGCAGCGCCTCGCCCTGGACATCGCCGACAAGCTGGGCGTCACCGGGCTGCTGGCGGTCGAGCTGTTCGAGACCGAGGACGGCCTGCTGGTCAACGAGCTGGCGATGCGGCCGCACAACTCCGGGCACTGGACGATCGAGGGCGCCCGCACCTCGCAGTTCGAGCAGCACCTGCGCGCCGTCCTGGACCTGCCGCTCGGCTCGACCGAGCCCGCCGCCCGCTGGACGGTCATGGCGAACGTCCTCGGCGGCGACGACCCGGACCTGTACTCCCGCTACTTCCACGTGATGGCGCACGACCCGGGCGCCAAGGTCCACTTCTACGGCAAGCACGTCCGGCCGGGACGCAAGATCGGGCACGTCACCGTTCTCGGCGACGACCTGGCCGACCTGCGCGAACGCGCCCGGCACGCCGCCGACTACCTGCGCTGGGGCCCCGCCATGGCGGACCGCGCGACCGCGGAGAAGGAGAGCACCCGATGAGCACCCCCGTCGTCGGCGTCGTCATGGGCAGCGACTCGGACTGGCCCGTCATGCGGCTCGCCGCCGAGGCCCTGGACGAGTTCGGCATCCCCTACGAGGCGGACGTCGTGTCCGCGCACCGGATGCCGCACGAGATGATCGCCTACGGCGCGGACGCGGCGTCCCGCGGCCTGAAGGTGATCATCGCGGGCGCGGGCGGCGCGGCGCACCTGCCCGGCATGCTGGCGTCGGTCACGCCGCTGCCGGTGATCGGCGTCCCGGTCCCGCTGAAGTACCTGGACGGCATGGACTCGCTGCTGTCGATCGTGCAGATGCCCGCGGGCGTCCCGGTCGCGACCGTCGCCGTCGGCGCGGCCCGCAACGCCGGGCTGCTGGCCGCCCGGATCCTCGCCGCGAGCGACGAGGGCCTCCGGGCGAAGATGGAGTCGTTCCAGCAGGACCTGAAGGCCCAGGCGCAGGCCAAGGGCGCCCGCCTCCGCGAGTCCCTCTGACCGCCGGCCCGGGAGGCCGGGCGGGTCAGGAGCGGAGCAGGTCGATCACCCCGGCGGTGCCCTCGTCGGGGTGGCCGTCCGCGAGACGGCGCTCCATGAGCGCCGTGAACGGGGTGATCAGCTCGGCGCTGACACCCCGCTCCTCGGCGGTCCGCAGCAGCGTGGCGTTCCCCTGGACCATCATCGCCAGGTTGGACGTCACGCCGAGCGTGTAGTCGCCGCTCTCCAGTTGCGCGGCGACGCCGTGCGCGTACCCGGCCATGGCGGTGAGCCACTCGACCAGGAGCGCGGAGAAGGCCGTCGGCGTCGTGTCCGTGCCGCGCATGAGCGCGAACGCGTGCGACACCCCAGCGAACATGCCCGTCATCGCGCTCAGCAGCGCCACGTCGTGCAGCGCGGCCGAGCCGGGGTCCGCGCCCACGTACCGGGCGCCCGCCGGGACGCCCAGCGCCTCGCGGGCGTCCTCGAACAGCTCCTCGGACCCGCTGTAGAACACGTACGCCCCGGACTCGGGGACGCCGATCATCGGCGGAACGGCCATGATCCCGCCGTCCAGGTAGCGCGCGACGCCCCGTCCGGTGGCCCAGGCGGCGCGTGCGCGGGCCTGCTCGGGGGTGCCGGTGGTGATGTTGACCAGGTCCTTCCCGCCGAGGTCGGCGTCCGCCAGGGCCGCCTCCACGGACGCGTCGTCCAGCAGGCAGGCCACCACGAGCGGGCTCGCGGCGACGGCCTCGGCGGCGGACGCGGCGACCTTCGCGCCCTCGGCGGCGAACGGCTCCGCGCGGCTCGCCGTGCGGTTCCAGACGGTCAGCTCGTATCCGGCGGCCAGCCAGGCGCGCGCGACGGCCGCGCCCATCGCGCCGAGGCCCAGCAGGGTGATCTTCTTGGTGTCGGTGCTCATGCCGTCCAGCGTGACCGTTCGTTCGCGATACGAACAGTACGCACTTCAAGGTGTGTGGTTACCCTGGCGTTAGTGAGCAGCTGGGGAGGGCGGCGGAGATGCGGGTGCCGGGGCGGCCGAGCGCGCACGAGTGCGGGCTGGACGCGGCGATGGGGGTCGTCGGCGGCAAGTGGAAGGTGTCCATCCTGTGGGCGCTGGGCGTGCGCGTGCACCGCTTCGGCGAGCTGCGCCGGGCCCTGCCGGGCGTGACCGAGAAGGTCCTCGCCGCCCAGCTGCGCGAGCTCGTCGAGGACGGCATCGTGCACCGCGAGGAGCTGGACGAGGTGCCGCCGCGCGTGGAGTACTCCCTGACCCCGCGCGGAGCCGCCCTCAACGACGCCCTCGCGCCCCTGGGCGCCTGGGGCAACGAGCACGTCCTCGGCCGGGAGGACGCGACCGCGGCGGTCAGCGGGCGTTAGCGGCGGCGGAGGAACCCGCGCCGTCTGCCGGCGGGGGTGGCCCCGGAGATCGCGGCGGCGGCCCGCAGGAAGTCGCCGGGGTCGGTGGACATGTCCGTCAGGTGCAGGTGGTGACCCTCGGGCGTCCACTCGCCGAGGATCGCGCCGGGCTCATGCGTGAGGGGGTCGAGCGCGTACTCCAGCGTGAAGAACCGCGTCGCCTCGGACTCGGACGACTGGATCACCACCGCGAAGTACGCCTCGGCCGCCGCGACCGGTTCCGGCAGCGTGACCAGCAACAGCCGCCGGCCGTCCAGCTCGGTCAGACTTCCGCGCAGGCCGTCGGACGGCAGGCGCTCCTCGGCGGGAAGGTCGTCACCGACGTCCCGCCAGGTCTGCGCGAGCATGCCGGTGACGTCCCCGGCGGGCGTGCTCGCCAGGAACGCCGGCCCGTACTCCTCCGACACCTGCCGCAGCACCGAGTGGACGAAGTGGTAGTGGTGCCGGCGGTATCCGGCCCGCAGCCCGTCCCCGGCCATCCGTCCGCCTTCCGCCGTGATCGGTCTGCGCACACTACCGTCAGCGGCGGAGCGCCCACTCGACGCCGGGGCAGCGGTCCATGACGACGTCCAGACCCGCCTCCCGCGCGCGCCGCGCCGCGTCCTCGTCGACCACGCCGAGCGGCATCCACACCGCCTTCGCGCCGGCGGCGATCGCCTCGTCCACCGCGGCCCCGGCGAACTCCGTCCGCCGGTAGACCCCGACCACGTCGATCTCGTCCGGCACCTCGGCGAGCGAGGCGTACCCGCGCTCGCCGAGCACCTCGCCCGCCGCCGGATGCACCGGCACGATCCGCTTCCCGCGCTGCTGCAGCAACCGCGCCTGCTGGTAGGCGTCCCGGTCGGGATTGTCGGCGAGCCCCACGAACGCCCACGTCCGGGACTCGTTCAACAGCTTCCTGATGACCTGCTGGTCAGCGAAATCCGCACTCATGCCACCCACAACCCCGCGTCCCGCCCCACGCTTCCCGTCCCCGGGTCTCAGCGCTCCTCCCGTCGGACGCTGAGCAGATCCCCGGGCTGGCAGTCCAGCACCTCGCACAGCCTGGTCAGCGTCGAGAAGCGGATCGCCCGCGCCCGGCCGTTCTTGAGCACCGACAGGTTCACCACCGAGACGCCCACCAGCTCGGAGAGCTGCGTCAACGTCATCCCGCGCGCGGCGAGCAGCGCGTCCAGCCCGACCTCGACGGCGTGGTCGTCACCGCTCACACCGTCCCCTCCAAGTCCTCGCGCATCTCCACGCCGACCCGCAGGATCCGCGCGACGGCCAGCAACCCCGCGCCCGTGAGGACCAGGCTCAACTGGACGTCGATCCAGCCGAGCGGGTCGAAGTCGGGGTTCCGGTACATGGCGTCGATCAGCGACGTGCGCGCGAACTCCTCGACCGTCTTGGCGACGACCCCGCCGACCAGCAGCCACCACCCGAGGATCCGGAGCCGCCGCACGTTGCCCAGGTGGAACGGCCCGGCCTCGGCCGCGTGCCGCACCAGCCGCCAGAGCAACAGGATCGCCGTGAAGTACAGGACGAACGACGGCAGCTGGGTCGCGACGTTCAGAGCCCTCGTACCGAGGGACGCGTCGTTCACGCAGAGGCTGAGCCCGCTCTGACTGGCCACCACCCCCGGCTTGAACAGCGGCGGCATGCGCTCGTCGGCGCTGCCGACCGAGTGCGAATCGTCCACGACACAGATGTCGCGCTCCCCGAAGCCGAGCATGCTGCCGGAGCCGAACACCGTCGCGACCACGAGGAACGCGACGAACGCGATCATGACCTTGACCAGCAGATCCAGCGTCACGTCGAGCGGAGTGAGGGGGTTGCGCGGAGCGCGCTGCACAGGTGTGGCGGCCAAGGGGGACTCCATATCGAAAGTCGTTGTTATCGACATTCGATAACAACGACTTTCGATATGTCAACCCGACCCGGCTGCGACCCGGGTTCGAGAGCCGGGCGACCCCGCCCTCAGGGGCGGCCGAGGGCTCGGTAGTTCCAGCCTGCGGCTCGCCAGTGATCGGGGTCGAGGGCGTTGCGGCCGTCGACGATGTTCTTCTCGGCGACGACCTCGGCGAGCGCGTGCGGGTCCATCTCGCGGAACTCCGACCACTCGGTCAGCAGCAGGACGACGTGGGCGCCGCGGGCGGCGTCCGGGGCGGACTGGCCGAAGTTCAGCGTCGGCTGGGCGCGGCGCGCGTTCGGCATCGCCTGCGGGTCGTAGACGGTGACGCGGGCGCCCTGGCCGCGGATGGACGCGGCGACGTCCAGGGCGGGCGAGTCGCGGACGTCGTCGGAGTTCGGCTTGAAGGCCGCGCCGAGGACGCCGACCGTCCGGCCGATGAAGGACCCGCCGAGCAGCTCGCGCGCCAGGTCCACCATGCGGATCCGGCGGCGGATGTTGATCTCGTCCACCTCGCGCAGGAAGGTGAGCGCCTGGTCGGCGCCGAGCTCGCCGGCGCGGGCCATGAAGGCGCGGATGTCCTTGGGCAGGCAGCCGCCGCCGAAGCCGAGGCCCGGGCCGAGGAACTTGCCGCCGATGCGGTCGTCGTGGGACAGCGCCTCGGAGAGCTTGGTCACGTCGGCGTGCGCGGCCTCGCACACCTCGGCCATCGCGTTGATGAACGAGATCTTGGTGGCCAGGAACGCGTTCGCGGCGACCTTGACCAGCTCGGAGGTCGGGTAGTCGGCGACGATGAACGGGGTGCCCTCACCGGTCATCGAGGCGTAGACCTCGCGCAGCGTCTTCTCGGCGAGCGTCGCGGCGTCGGCGTCGGACGGCAGCCCGACGACGATCCGGTCCGGGTGCAGCGTGTCCTTGACGGCGAAGCCCTCGCGCAGGAACTCGGGGTTCCAGGCGAGGACGGCGTCCTCCCCGGCGGGCGCGCTGCCGGCCAGCTTCCGCGCCAGCCGCCCGGCCGTCCCCACGGGGACGGTCGACTTGCCGACGACCAGGCACGGACGGTCGAGGTGGGGCGCCAGCGCGTCGATGGCGGCGTCGACATAGGTCATGTCGGCCGCGTACTCGCCTTGCTTCTGCGGGGTGCCCACGCAGACGAAGTGCACGTCCCCGAACTCGGCCGCCTCCTCGAACGAGGTCGTGAAGCGCAGCCGTCCGGACTCGAGGTTGCGCCGCAGGACCGGCTCCAGCCCCGGTTCGTAGAAGGGCAGGTCCCCCGCGGCCAGCCGGGAGATCTTCTCCTGGTCCACGTCCAGACCCAGGACCTCGAAGCCGAGATCGGCCATGCAGGCCGCGTGCGTCGCGCCCAGGTAGCCCGTCCCGATCACGGTCAGGCGGTGCGTCAAAGCCCTTCCTCCTGTCTAGTCCGTCCCCCGACGTGTTGCCGCCTCCCTGCAAGACTTGCCCGCTCAGATGCGGGGTCCCTGCACCGGACGGGAAGTGTACCGGCGGGTAGCATGCGCGCTATGAGTCCCGACTTTCCCGCGTACGCGCCCACGGAGGAGCACGAGATGCTCCGCCAGACGGTCCGCGAGCTCGCCGATGCCAAGATCGCCCCGTTCGCGGCGGCGGTCGACGAGGAGTCCCGCTTCCCCCAGGAGGCCCTGGACGCGCTGGTGCAGAACGAGCTGCACGCGGTGCACGTCCCGGAGAGCTACGGGGGCGCCGGGGCCGACGCCCTGGCCACCGTGATCGTCATCGAGGAGGTCGCCCGCGCGTGTGCGTCCTCCTCGCTGATCCCGGCGGTGAACAAGCTCGGCACGGTTCCGGTCCTGCTGTCCGGTTCCGAAGAGCTGAAGAGAAAGTATCTGACTCCGGTGGCCAAGGGCGAGGCCATGTTCTCCTACGCCCTGTCGGAGGCGGACGCGGGGTCGGACGCGGCGGGCATGAAGACCCGCGCGGTGCGGGACGGCGACCACTACGTCCTCAACGGCGCGAAGATGTGGATCACCAACGCCGGTGTGTCGGAGTACTACACGGTCATGGCCGTGACCGACCCCGGACAGGGCGCCCGCGGCATCTCGGCGTTCGTCGTGGAGAAGTCGGACGAGGGCGTCTCCTTCGGGCCGAAGGAGAAGAAGCTCGGCATCAAGGGCTCCCCGACCCGCCAGGTCATCCTGGAGAACGTCCGCATCCCCGCGGACCGCATGATCGGCGCCGAGGGCACCGGCTTCAAGACCGCCCTCGCCACCCTGGACCACACCCGCATCACCATCGCGGCCCAGGCCCTCGGCATCGCCCAGGGCGCCCTCGACTACGCCGTCGGCTACGTCAAGGAGCGCAAGCAGTTCGGCAAGGCCATCGCCGACTTCCAGGGCGTCCAGTTCATGCTGGCCGACATGGCGATGCGCCTGGAGGGCGCCCGCCAGCTCACCTACCACGCGGCGATCAAGTCCGAGCGCGCCATGCACGGCGAGAAGATCCCGGACCTGACCTTCGTCTCGTCCGCCTGCAAGTGCCTCGCCTCGGACGTCGCGATGGACATCACCGTCGACGCCGTCCAGCTCCTCGGCGGCTACGGCTACACCCGCGAGTTCCCCGCCGAGCGCATGATGCGCGACGCCAAGATCACCCAGATCTACGAGGGCACCAACCAGATCCAGCGCATGGTCATGGCCCGCCAGCTCCTCAAGTAGGCCCCGAAATGCGAAAACGCGCCCCAGCTCCCCGAGGAGCCGGGGCGCGTTCCGTTCTCGCGCCGTTCTGCGCCGCCTCACGCCGCCGGGCGGGTCACTTGCAGAGTTTGTCGCTGGCGGTTCTGGCTTCCACGTGGGCGTTCGGGTCGCCTGGGGAGGCGGTCGCGGACGGGGCGGTGGTGGGGGTCACGTGGACCTTCTTCGCGCCGTTCCAGTCGTCGCCGACGAGCACCTGGACGCGGGAGCCGAGGCCGTCGACCTCCTTCAGCTTGGCGCCCGGGATGGCCGCCGCGAGTGTCTTGGCGGAGTCGGCGCGGGACGCGCCGTACTGGATCAGCGTGGTGGAGCGGCCGCGCTCGGCGATGCCGGGGACCACGGTGACCTGGAAGCCGGCGTCGCGCAGGTCGCCGCCGGCGCGGGCGGCGAGCCGGGGGGTGCCGACCGCGTTCAGGACGCGGACCTGGATGTCCTTCGGCGGGACGGTCGGGGCGTCCGGGTTCGCCGAGGGGGACGTCGCGGGCGCGGTCGGCGAGGGCTTCGCCGGCGGCTCGGTCAGCGCCTGGTCGCGGCGGATGCGGGAGAACAGGTCGCCCGCCGCCGACTTGTCCCACTGGACGGTCGACTGGGGCTGCGCCTGGTTCCACAGGACGACGTTGTAGCCCGGGTTGGACAGCGGGACCTTCGCGAACGTGACGTGGTCGGTGGAGACGCCCTTCATCTGGTCGGCGAGCTTCGGCAGGTCCTTGGCCAGCTGCTTGTCGACGCGCAGCGAGTGCAGGGCGGCGTTCAGGAACTTGGTGGACTTCACCGGGTCGCTCAGCGTGCGGCTGCTGAGCGCCTGCTTCATCAGGGACGCGATGAACGCCTGCTGCCGGTCGATGCGGCCGAGGTCGGTGCCGTCGCCGAGGGTGTAGCGGGCCCGCGAGTAGGCCAGCGCCTTCAGGCCGTCCACGTGGGACTTGCCGGCCGGGAGGGAGAGGCCGGACTTGGGGTCGTTGACGGCCTGCTCGGTGCAGACGTCCACGCCGCCGAGCGAGTCGACCATGTTGACGAAGCCGTAGAAGTTGACCTCGACGTAGTGGTCGATCGGGACGCCGGTGGCCTGCTTGATCGTCGCGACCGTGAGGTCGGGGCCGCCGAACTGGTAGGCCCAGGTCAGCTTGCCGTACCGGGCCGGGATCTCGGCTCCCTTGGCCCCCTCCGAGCCGTTCGACCGGTGCGCGGGGATCTGCACGTAGGAGTCGCGCGGCAGGCTCACCACGCTGACCTTGTCGTGGTTCCGGTTCACGTGGACGAGCAGCATCGTGTCCGACCGCTCGCCGGGCTCGTGGCCGAGCTTCGCCTTGCGCTGCTGCTCGCGGGTGAGCCCCTCGCGGCGGTCGACGCCCGCGACCAGGATGGTCATCGCGCCCTTCGGCGCGTCCTTGCCGCCGCCCAGGCCGCCGACCGAGACCTTGTCGATCGTGCCGGTCACGTAGTTCTGGAACGCCCAGGCCCCGCCGGAGGTGAGCAGCACGAACGCGGACATCGTCCCGGTGACGGCGAGGAACCGGCGCTGCCGCCGCGCGCTCATCACCGCCCGCGGGCCGAGCGCGGGGGGCGTGCCCCGGTCCGGGCGGCGCGGGCCGCGCGGGGTGTCCACGGTCACCCGGGGCGCGGGCACCCCGTCCACGGTCACCCCGTCGATCTCGCCGTCCTCGGCGGCCGGGGAGCCCGTGGGCACCCCGCCCGGCCTGGGCCGGAAGTACCGCTCCAGCGGGTCGTCGTCCCCCCGCCCACCGCCGCGGGTCGAGCCGTGCCCGTCCGTCATGCTGGCCGCCGCCTCCTACACCGCTTGCCGACGCGAGTCCGCACCACTCTAAAGTGGACGACGCCGAATCGTTCGCTACCTGGACCTCGTGTCCTTGCAGTAACGTGGCGCCGACTTGACCCGCCTTGACCCCAGGACCCGATGAACCCGCCTTCGCACACCCAGAGCGACCTGCAGGACGTCCGTTCCGCCCAGCACGCCGAACGCACCTGGCCTGCGGTGTCGGTGGTCATGCCGGTGCTGAACGAGGAACGCCACCTCGACGACGCGGTCCGGCACACGCTGACCCAGGACTACCCCGGCGAGCTGGAGCTGGTCCTCGCGATCGGGCCGTCCCGCGACCGGACCGAGGAGATCGCGCGCGCGCTCGCGGCCTCCGACCAGCGGATCCGCGTCGTCGCCAACCCGACCGGACGGACGCCGCAGGGGCTGAACATCGCGATCCGCGCGTCCCAGTACTCGATCATCGTCCGGGTGGACGGCCACTCGCTGCTGCCGCCGGACTACGTCCGGGCCGCCGTCGAGACGATGGAGCAGACCGGGGCCGACAACGTCGGCGGGATCATGGCCGCCGAGGGCGTGACGCCCTTCGAGCAGGCCGTGGCGCGGGCGATGACCTCCAAGCTGGGGGTCGGCAACGCGCGGTTCCACACCGGCGGCGAGCCGGGCGAGGTCGAGACCGTGTACCTCGGGACGTTCCGGCGCAGCGCGCTGGAGCGGGTGGGGTTCTACGACGAGACGTTCGTCCGCGCGCAGGACTGGGAGATGAACCACCGGATCCGGCAGACCGGCGGGAAGATCTTCTTCACCCCGCGGATGAAGGTCACCTACCGGCCGCGGCCGAACCTGCGGGCGCTGGCCAAGCAGTACTACCACACGGGCCGCTGGCGCCGGGTGGTCGGCCGCGAGCACCAGGGCACGCTGAACCTGCGCTACCTCGCGCCGCCGCTGGCCGTGGTGGCGATGGTCGTGGGCGCGGTGGCCGGGGCGTTCGGGTTCTGGCCGGGCTGGCTGCTGCCCGGCGGGTACGCGCTGGCGATGATCGCCGGGGCGGCCGTGGAGGGCCGCGGGATGCCGTTCGCCGCCTGGCTCCGCCTGCCGCTGGTGTTCGCGACCATGCACATCTCGTGGGGGGTGGGCTTCCTCACCAGCCCGCCCGGGCTGGGACAGCCCAAACCGAACAAATCCTGACAGTTTCCGCGAAACGGACTGTGTTTTCGGACCTCCGGGGACTAGGTTGACCGACCAGGCTCAGCCCCCGGAGGTTCTCCATGTCCAACGGCGCCCGACACGGCCTCGGTGTACTGGCGGGGGTCGCCGCGATCCCCGTGCTCTGCGCGCTGCTGTTCTTCGCCACCCGCCGCCTCGGCACGCAGCAGACCCGTTTCGCCACCACCTTCAAGGACGGCTCCGTCACCGACGGGCTGGTCATCCTGGGGCTGCTGGCGGCGGGCGGCCTGGTGGTCGCGTTGCTGTGCGGCTCGCGGGTCTCGCCGCTCGCCTCGCTCATCGCCGGCCTGCCGCTGCTCGGCTACGGCGCGTTCTGGGCGGTGCGTCCGGTGCAGGCGCTGCGGAACCTGGGGAGCATCCGGCACGTTCCCGGCGTCAAGGGCGACTACGGCATCACCGTGGCCATGGCCGCGCGCGGCGGAATGCTGCTCGTGCTCGGCGCGGCGCTGGTGATCGCCTCCTTCCCGCCCTCGCGCTGGCGCTCCCGCGCCAAGGACGCCTCGCTCCCGTACTCCGGGGCCGCCGGTGAGCGTCCGGCCGCCGAGGCGTGGAGCCCGCCTCCCGGCATGCCCATGGCGTCCGGGCACGAGGCCCCGCCGCTCTTCGACGGGCCGGCGGCCCCGCCCGCCGCGTCCGGCCCGGGTGACGGCGGACGGCACGGCGCGGCCGGCGGCGGACGGCACGGCGCGGGCGCTC
>NZ_JBFAOF010000039.1:0-19815 GCF_040675125.1 Spirillospora sp. NPDC049652
CGCTGACGCCCGACGCGACGCTCGCCGCGCTGGCCGTCGACACGGTGTCCGCCTACGTCCTCGGCGCGGTCGGCGGCGAGATCGCCGAGCTCCAGGCGTCCCGGCGCACCGGCATGACCGAGGACCAGTGGCGCGCGAGCGTCGGCCCGTACCTCCGCGAGGTGGTCGGCGGCGGCGGGTACCCGCACTTCGCGCGGCGGATCGCGGAGGCGGGCGACCTGCCCGCCGAGCGCTCCTTCGACCTCGGGCTGGCCTGCGTCCTGGACGGCCTGGCCGCCCGCGTCCCGAACCTCCGGCCCGAAACGTGAGATTTTCTAGCGTTCGCGGATAGAGTGCGCGCGTGAGCGGCTTTTCTCCGGACTTCCTGTGGGGAGTGTCGACCTCGGCGCTCCAGATCGAGGGCGCGTTCGACGCCGACGGCCGCGGGCCGTCGGTGTGGGACGGGCACACCGCCAAGGACGGCACGGACGCGCGCGTCGCGACCGGCCACTACGAGCGCTACCGCGAGGACGTCGCGCTCCTCGCCGACCTCGGCGTGGACGCCTACCGCTTCTCGGTCTCCTGGCCGCGCGTCCTGCCGTCCGGGACGGCGGGCGAGGTCAACCGGCGCGGCCTCGACTTCTACGACCGCCTGGTGGACGAACTGCTCGGGCGCGGCATCGCCCCCGTCCCGACCCTCTTCCACTGGGACACCCCGAGCGCCCTCACCTGGCAGGACCGCGACACCGCCGACCGCTTCGCCGAGTACGCCGCCGTCGTCGCGGCGCGCCTCGGCGACCGCGTCCAGCGCTGGATCACGATCAACGAACCCGCCGAGGTCACCCTCCTCGGCCACGCCATCGGCGAGCACGCGCCCGGCCTCAAGCTCGTCTTCGACGCCCTCCCCGTCGCGCACCACCTGCTGCTCGGCCACGGCAAGGCCGTCCAGGCGCTGCGCGCGGAGGGCGCGCGGCAGATCGGCGTCGCGATGTCCCACACGCCGGTCTGGACGGCGGCCGACACCGACGAGGACCGCTTCGCCGCCGAACTCTACGACGGCATCATGAACCGGCTGTTCGCCGAACCCGTCCTCACCGGCCGCTACCCCGAGACCTTCGCCGAGGCGGTGCCCGGCCCGGTCGAGGACGACCTCGCCGTCATCTCGTCCCCGATCGACTGGTACGGGATCAACTACTACAACCCGTCCCTCGTGGGCGCCCCCAAGCCGGGCGAATCGACCTACGCGGGCATCGACCTCCCCGCCGACCTGCCCTTCGAGCTGCACGACATCGAGGGCTACCCGCACACCGCCTTCGACTGGCCCGTCGTCCCGGGCGGCCTGCGCGAACTGCTCGTCTCCCTCCGCGACCGCTACGGCGACCGCCTCCCGCCCGTGGTCATCACCGAGAACGGCTGCTCCTACGACGAGCCCGTGGACGACACGGCCCGTATCGAGTACCTCGACGGCCACATCCGCGCCGTCCGGGCCGCGATGGACGAGGGCGTGGACGTCCGCGGCTACTTCGTCTGGTCGCTGCTCGACAACTGGGAATGGGCCGAGGGCTTCCAGCAGCGCTTCGGGCTCGTCCACGTCGACTACGAGACGTTGAAGCGCACACCGAAGGCGTCCTTCGCCTGGTACCGCGACCACATCCGCGCCACCCGGACCTGACTCGGGGAAGGCGCGCTACCGTCGCCCCCATGGCGAACACATCCTTCGAACGCGTCGCGGCGGCCACCACCTCGCACGCCGAGCGCGACGTCCTGGAGGCCTTCCTGGACCACTACCGGGACGTCATCGCCGCCGGACTGGACGGGCTGGACGAGCAGCAGGCGCGCACCCGGCTCGTCCCGTCCCTGACCACGCCGATCGGTCTGGTCAGCCACTGCACGGCCGACGAACGCAGCTGGTTCCAGCTCGTCGTGGACGGCCGTCCGGACGCCGGACTGTCCGGCCCGCGAAGCAGCCAGGAGGCGAGCTGGCTCGTCCCGGACGGCACCTCCGTCGCCGACGTCCTCGCCGCCTACCGGACGACCTGCGCCGAGTCCCGCGAGATCGCCGCCCGCTTCGACCTGGACGACGAGTTCGCCCACGAGGACCGCCGCTTCACCCTCCGCTGGATCTACGTCCACATGATCGAGGAGCTGGCCCGGCACGCCGGCCACGCCGACATCCTCCGCGAACAGATCGCCTCCGCCTGATGGACGGCCTTACTCTGCGCGACCTCGTCCGGGATGACGGCCCCCTGCCGGCGTCGTCCGTCCGGACCCTGGCGGTGGACCTGGCCCGCCTCCTCGCGGCGTCCGGCACCGCCCACGGCACCCTGAGCCCGGACACGATCCGCCTCACCCCGGACGGCCCACGCCTGGCCGAGGGCTCCGCACCGGACCCGGCCTACATGTCACCCGAGCAGGCCCGCGAGCACGACCTCGTCCCACCGGCGGACATCTTCGCCCTGGGAGCCGTCCTGGCCTACGCCGCCACGGGCCGCAACCCCTTCGGCGAGGGCCCACACGAGTTGCTCGCCTACCGAATCGCCTACCACGTCCCCGACCTGGACGGCCTCCCGGACGACCTGCAAGACCTCATCAAGTCCTGCCTCTCCAAGACCCCCTCAGCCCGCCCCACCGCAACGGACCTCGCCCCCGCGCCGCCGTCCGCCGCAGACCCGCGCGAGGCCTTGCTGACCCAGCTGGCCGGTTCAATGCAGGCCGTCCTGACGAACAGCGCGACCATGTTCGCCACCCTCCGAGACCGCCGGCCGACCCCTGCCGCAGCCCGCCCCCGCTCACCATCGCCCGCGCCGGAACCCGGGGCCCCAACGAGTACCGCTGCGTCCCGTCCCGGCACCGGAACCACCCGCACTTAACGACGATCACCAACAGCACCGCCAGGAAGCAACTGCTCTACACCGTGGTCGGCCTCCTGATCGCGACCACCTTCTGCGCCAACGCCCCGACCGCTGCGGCCTACGCCCTGCTCGTCCCACTCGGTGCGCTGGTCGGCTGGAGAATGGCGCCCAAGCGGGACGTCCTGACCGTGGGCCCCGAGGGCTTTGCAGGTCCGCCAACGCGGCAGAACGTCCACCCGCCGCAAACCGACGACGTTCAGCGTCGACTGGGACGACCTGAAGACCATCCGCGTCCTCACGGACAAGAACGCCGTCCGCCTCGTCGCGACCTTCACCAGCCCAGGCCGCCCCGAATGGTTCCGCGCCCACAACATCCGCCACCACGCCGGCGGCTACGAGCTCTACAACATCCCCACCACGAGCCCCCAAGAGACGAAAGCAACAACCACCCGAATCCGCCAGTCCCTAACCCCCTTCACCAACCCCTACTGACCGACCCCGGCCAAACCGCCTCGAGGTTTGCCTGGACAGTGACGGTGCCAGCCGACACGCCGAATACGCTCGCCGCCAGTGCTCGCGGACATGCCGAGGATGAACTTCGCGGACGTCCCTATCGTGAATCCGGACGGTGACTTCACTACGTCGGAAGAGCCAGCGGCGCCTTCCTGTTCAATGACGAAGGTATTTACATTCAGCAGCGCGCCGCTGACAATCGCGTCCTCTGAGGTCGCGACGGGGCGGGTGGGGCCGATGCTGAAAAGGCCGAGTCATAGCAAAAGTTGCGAGAACGCTGAGCTTCCCGCGTGCAGATGCACTGGATGCGGCGGATCGCAACATGGTTGGCAGGGGGCGATCGACATCGCTTCCGACGCATCCGGCGAGAGGCTGACCAAGCTCGTCGGCCGGGCGGACACAGCGTGGGCTAAAGCGCTGCGGCCCCTCGATGCTCGGACCTATCCGAACGGCACCTTTCGGCCATCGACCAGGGCAGAGCAACAAGCCGCGATCCAGAGCGCCCGGGCGGACGTGGTGAGTTGGCTCCACCGGTCCCCAGATCGCCGCGCTGACCTGGAGAGATCCAGCGAGCCGTTCCAGTGGGGTGGTCACGGGGGCCGCGAGAAGACCGGAGACATTCGAGAGTTCATCGAGAAGCGCGTGGTGCCCGAGCTGGAGAACGAGTTCGGGCCCGACCGGGTGAAGCAGTTCCAGCAGCGTGCCGTTGAAACGCACTTCTGGTGTGAGCTGCTCGCACAGACCGCTTGGGCGCTCCAGGAGCTCAAGGGGGAATACAAGGAGGCGAAGGAGGCGGTGACGACCGCCCTCGCCACCCCGGATGGGACGAACCCACCGAAGTGGGCGCGGATACTGCCTTACGAAGACGTGATCAAAGCTTCAGTGGACGCGGTCTGGAAACAGTTGCCGCGAGCAGCCGGCCTGCCTGCGGCCGAGGACATCTTCGAACTGATCTGGCCGATCCGCGTCCTCGCGCTCTTGATGTGCAAAGACCCGTCCGCGCACCCCGCCGTCCGTGAGCAGTGCCTGAACCCCGTCATGCGCTGGGGCGAGGTAAGAATGCGTGACGAGGTCAAAGACCGTCTGCGTTGGGCCTTCCCGGACGAGTGGCCGTCACACGGGCCCAATTCTCCGGACACCTCAAAGTGACCAGTGGGCCGAACGAGACGTTCCCTTCATGCCGAAGCATGTACCGGCATCGACGGCTCGTTCGTGGTGCTCAGTTTCATCGGCTCCGAATCTTTTGGGAGATTGCGCATGACCGATGATCGCTTTCAAGTAGCCGCTGCCCCTGTGTGGCGCAAGAGCTCTCACAGCACCGCCCAAGGTGAGGAATGCGTCGAAGTGGCAGCGCTGCCCTCCCAATCGGTCGGCGTCCGCGACAGCAAGGCCCCCGAAGGCCCCCCTCTCTCCCTGACCGCCGCCGACTGGCGCTCCCTCACCCAGCGAACGAAGTAACTTCGTCCGCTCCATGCTCCGACGCCCTAGACGGGCTTCGCCTTCTTCTTCAAAACAGCCGTCCCTATCGGTCACCTTGAATCACACCAGGCTCCACGAGTAGAACGGCCAGGGCGACGAACCACAATCCTCGAAACGGGACGCACTGATGCCAGGCAGTTCCTGCGATAGCCGCAGCCCAACTCCCGACTGAGGAGTTGGGGCGCGCGCGTGCCCGTCCCGATACGTCCCGGCTGACGACCGGCCGCAACGTTTGCGGAGGGAGGTCAGACGGTCGCGCCGATGCTGAGGGTGGCGATCACCGGGGCGAGGTAGAGGACGGGGAAGGGGAGGGTCTTGTAGGAGTGGGCACGGAGGACAGTGACGATCGCGCCGAGGAAGTAGAGGGCCAGGCCGATGGCGGCGGCGATCCCGATGGCGGGGACGGCCAGCCCGACGAGAAGGCCGAGTGAGCCGAGGGCCTTGGCGGTACCGAGGGCGGTCCAGTAGGCGCGGGGGACGCCGTACTCGATGAGCGGCTGGGTGACGAAGTCGGCCCGGCGAAGGAGGGAGAAGGCGGAGAAACCGATCCAGGCGGCGGTCAGAACGGTGACGACGGTGTAGGTGGTGGACATGGCGTGTGCTCCCTGTTCGCTCGGTGCTTTCGCCCCACTGACGGAGCTCACGTCACGTGTGTGACAGTCGAGCTGGAAAGTTCTCCGAGGGGGCGGTCACGCCTTGCGGGAACCACATCTGAGCTGCGCGGGAGGCCGACCGCTCGCCAGGGCGACGTCCGCCGCACCACCCTTGAGCACGGTCCGGACGGGGAGGCCGTGTCTCAGTGAACGCTCCGAGCTTGCGGGCTGGGGAGTCCAGCCATGCGAGCTCGCTGAGAGACGCGCGATGGGGTCTCAGCGAGGGGTTTTCGCTGGCAGGCGGCTCAAGGTGACGATCAGGAACGTCGCCAGGGGGCCGAGGAACAACGAGACGATCCACCAGTTGAGTCCGCTGCGCCCCTTCCCCTGGGCAAGCCCGGCGTTGATCAGGCTCAGCGTGCCCCAGCCGACCGCGTACTCGTGCATTTCATGCCCTTTGTTCCAGTATTGGATCGGTCGATGCTATCGAGGGCTCGTTACCCCTTGAGCACGGTGAAGAGGGGGAGGGTTCCGGTGGCCGTCGCGCCGGCGGAGGACGGCGGGATGTTCACCTTGTCGCGTGACGTTCGGGTGATGCGGGGGCTGTTGCTCTGGGACAGCAGGTACTTGCCCGGCTTCACCGTCTTCGCGGACGGGAGGATGAAGGTGTCCGTCATGACGAACGTGCTGAGGTAGGCGCACGCGCTCTGCACATAGGGCTGATGGTCGTTGCTCACCTGGTGCACCGTCTTGACGACCTGCCCGATGGTTTCGGGTACGGCCCCGAGCCGGTTGGGCGGGACGGGGAAGAGTGCAGCGGTGCCCTCGTTCTTCCCGACCTTGACCCCGTCGTCCTGACCGATCCCGAAGTTGTAGGACTTGGCGACTCCAGCAGGGTGGTTCTTCTCGCCGTAGCATCGCCGCTGGCCACTAGCGGAATAGGCGACGCCGAAAGGCGACCTGGCGTTGAACTTGGTGACGACGCTGACCTTGGTGCCAGGACGGGCTCGGGCCGGCTTCACCGTGACCTGGAAGCGCATGTACGGGGTCTCGGAAGCGGGCATGTTCGGCTGGCCGAGCAGGACGCCGGGCTTGGAGAACGAGAGGACGTAGGTGCCGCTCGTCTGCCCGCCCACCTTCGGTTCGGAGGGCCAGAGAAGAACGGCGGCGGTTGTGGCCGCCGCGCCCGCTCCGCAGATCGCCGCCGCTCCCTTGGCTCCGCCGATCTTTGACAGCACACTCTTTGATCCGGTCGCGCCGAGATGCGCACCGGCCTGCGAAGCGGCACCCGCCTGTGCCGCACTTCCGGTCGTGGAAACACCTGCGCCAGAGAAACCGAATGCACCGGTGGCGGCAGCGGCTGAGGCACTCCCGGACGCGATGAACGACCCGCCTATGAGCGCTGCGGGAATGGCTGCGGTGATGAGACCGGCGACCGAGGCGAGAGCGAAGAGCCCCCGGCGCTCCCAGTCGGGGCCGTACGCGCTGACTGCTAGCGCTTCGAGCTCGCTGACGAAGGTGTTCGCGTCCCACAAGCGTTGTGCGGGGTCCTTGGCCAGGCCGTGCATGACCAGTGGATGAAGGGGTTCGGGAATCCCGTCCAGTCGGGGTTCCTGGTGGAGATGGAGTGCTCGCAGGTCATCCAGAGTCCGTGCCTGAAAGGGCTTGCGGCCGGATGTGCATTCGACGAAGACGCAGGTGGCGGCATATATATCGGTGGCCGGGGACGCAGGCTGACCGCTCCATTGCTCGGGAGCCATATAAGCCGGGGTTCCCGCGATCCCGGTCTGACCCGCCAGGACGGCGACTCCGAAGTCGATGAGCTTGCTTCTGCCGTCGTCCTGAACGAGGACGTTGCCGGGCTTGTAGTCCCGGTGGATGACGCCCATTGCGTGTGCGGCGGCGAGTCCGAGCAACGAACCCTTGAGCGTGAGCAGGGCGGCTTCCGGGGAGAGCGGGCCGTTATGTTTGTCGAGCACCGCGCGGAGTGATCGTCCGACCACCGCCTCCATGAGGATCGCCGCTCCGTCCGGTCCCTCGACGTAGCCGAGCAGCCTGGCGACGTGCGGGTTCACGACACGCTGCAGGAGTGCGGCCTCCTGGCGGAACATCGCCTGTAATCGTGGGTCCGTCCGCTGATCCGGCGCGAGGTACTTGATCGCCACCGGCCAGCCGCCGCCGTCATGGCGGGCGAGGACGACACGTCCCTGCGTCCCCGAGCCCAATTCCCTGAGCTCGGTGTAGCCCGGAAGCCGCCACGGGCTCCGGCTCATCCGAACTTGCCGAGCTGCTTCTGGATCACTGTCGCAGCCTGTTGGGCGATGGGCGTCGCCGAAGCCTTCGGAGTGGTGCGTTGCGCGTACATGGTCGCTATGACGACATTGCCGCGCGCCGCGTAATCATAGAAGACGTTGTACACGTTGTACTTCGTGGCATCCGGCGGGTACACCTGCTGCTCGGTGCCCTGCAGGTGAGCCCATGACTGGATGGCGTCGCCGGTGACCTTCCATGTGTCGTTGTGCGAGAAGATGGTGAAGTTCTCGGTCACCTTTTTGGGGGGGACGTGACGGCGCTTCGGGCACTTGTTGGCAGCGTTGCTCAGCGATGAGTAGGCCGAGTTGGCGCTGGCGGCATCGTTGTAGCGTGCGACGAGCTGGACGTACTGGAACTGATCGGCTCCGAGGGTGTCATTGACGAACTGGCGGGTCGTCAGTTGCGGCGTTCCCGGCATCTTGAAGCCGGTCAGGGAGCAGATGGGGACCTTGTCGTACTTGAGCGGGTCCAGGACCACCTTGATCTGGTGGATGCCCTTCTTGATGTCGGCCGGGGCGAGGAGCGCGGCCTTGACCTGCTCCGCGGAGTAGGACGGAGGCGGGTTCGAGGGCGACGTCGCCGGCGCGGATGGGCTCGGAGGCGCCTTCTTATGGGAGCCGCCGCATCCGGTCAGCGCGAGTGCCGTGACCACCGCCATGCAGGCGGCTGTAGTCGCGCCACGGCGCTCGCAGCTCCTCACTCCGGTCATTGGCGGCTGCCGGTCTGGATCTCGGCCACGATCAGTGGGTTCTGAACGGATGTCATGGTCATGGCCGGGAGGACGCCCGCGGGCTCGTCGCAGTCGGCGCCCACACACGTCCAGCGGAGGTTCCAGCTGATCGTCGCGGTGATCTGGTAGGCACCGCTGCCATTGGCGCCGGTGGAGGCGCGCTGGTAAGTGTGGCTGCACGTCGTACCGCTGCTGCTGCCCGCGTCGTTGCAGGTCATCTGGGGAGCGGTCGGGTCTCCGATTTGCCAGGTGACCTGAGCCGGAGTCGCGGTCGCCTGAACGGTCTGCCCCGGAACCGATACCGGGGCCGTCTGGACAGTGACGAAGCCGTCTACCCAGAAGGCGGTCTTGACGCCCACATAGGTCTTTCCCGAGGGTGCCGTGTGAACGACCGGCACCGGCAGTTGCGCTCCCGCTGCAGCCTGCTGGGCGAGGGTGGTTGTGGGAATGTGCACCGGGGGCGGGGGTGCAGCACCGCCTCCGCCTCCGTTGCCCTGCCCGGGGCCCAGGTTGCCGTTGGTGCCTGGCGCAATCGGAATGTCACCCGTGGCACCGCCTCCGCCGCCGGTGTTCCCACCACCGCCGCCTCCGCCAGTGCCTCCGCCGCCTCCGCCTCCTCCACCGCCGGGGGAGTTGCGGTTGCAGCCGAAGCCGCCGCCGCTTCCGGTGCCACAGGGGTCGGCTTGGGCTTGGGCGGGCACGAGGAGGGCGGCTGTCAGTGCGGCGGCGCACAAACTCGCTGTGCGTAGGGCCGGCTTGGTTGGTCCTGGCATGGGGGTTCCTTCCCTGCCCAACGCCCGGCGGGGGCGGCGCGGTGCGGCGTGCGGGGTCAGCATTGGTTGTCCTGGACGCTGTCGTAGACCTTCCAGGAACCGTCGACGTACTTGAGTCCCGTCCTGTATACGTACGCGGTGCCGGTTTGTCCGCCTAGACGTTTGCCGGTTTTGGCGGAGAAGCGGTAGCCGGCGAGGGTGCGCATGCAGTCGATGACGAAGACCTTCGTGCCGTCCTTGGAGCGGGCGTAGACGCGGGGGTTGGAGAGGTTGACGAAGCGCCAGATCTCGCCCTTCGCCTTCGTCGCCTGGACGTCACTGGTGACCTTGGCGAGGAGGGGGTCGGCGGCGACCTGCGTCAACGGGGCCGGGTCGTTGTTCGTGTAGACCTGCTGGTAGGTCTGCTGGAAGCGGCGGTAGGCCTGGATGACGGCCTCGTCCACCTGCTTGGGCGTCATCGTGCTCGGCAGGCCGGGGCCGGTGGGGGACGGCGGGAGGCCCGGCGAGCTGTTGCCCGCGCTGTCGAACTTCCCGTTCGGGTCGAAGCCGCCCTTGGGGTGGGATCCGCCGCACGCGGACGCGCACGTCAGGGTGAGCAGGGCCGCCGCGGCGGCGCGGGGAGTCCGGTCGGCGCGCCTGCGGACGGCGTGCGCGGTCCCCGTGGGGGACGAACCTACCGACCGGCTGTGCATCGCTATCCCTGGCCGCATTGCTGACAACGAGGCGGAGTACGCGCGAAAGCTTACAGAGGTGCATGTTGCGAGTGAAGAGTTCCGTTGCCGAAAGGTTTTCACGAGCCCGCCGGACGGGCGGGAGCGAGCACCTCGGGCGTGCCGTTTCGCTGGTGGAAGGCACGCCCGGCATGTCATTCGCGGAAGCGGTCGGTGGCGTGGACGAGCAACCGGGCGGTGCCGGGCTCGGAGCCGCCGTGGCCAGCGTCCTCGACGATGTGGAACTCGGCTTCGGGCCAGGCGCGGTGCAGGGCGAAGGCGGCGTCCGGCGGGGTCTTCATGTCGTAGCGGCCGTTCACGATGACGGCCGGGATGTGGCGGATCTTGTCGACGCCGTCCAGCAGCTGGTCCTTGCCGAGGAAGCACTGGCGGCTGAAGTAGTGCTGCAGGATGCGGCTGAACGCGATGAGCGTCGCGTCGTCCAGTTCGGGCGGCGGGACGGGCAGGAGGGTGTTCGCGGCGATCTCCCAGGCGCCCCACGCGCGGGCCGCCGGGACGTGCACGGACGGGTCGGGGTCGTTGAGGCGGCGTCCGTAGGCGGCGCTGAGGTCGGCGCGTTCGGCGGGCGGGATGAAGTCGCGGAGCCGCGCGTAGTCCTCGGGGAAGAGGCGGGCCGCGCCGTGCGGGCCGGTCGCCCAGGCGGTGTCGGCCTCCAGGTCCGGCAGCCAGACGCCGCGTAGCACGATCTCGCTGACCGCACCGGGGTGCTGCTGGGCGTAGGCGAGGGCCAGGGTGCTGCCCCACGAGCCGCCGAACAGGAGCCACCGCTCGACGCCTAGATGTGCGCGAAGGAGTTCGATGTCGGCGATCAGGTGCGCGGTGGTGTTGGCGGCGAGACCGACTCCGACGTCCCCGGCGTGCGGACGGCTCTTACCGCATCCGCGCTGGTCGAACAGGATGATCCGGTAGGCCTCGGGGTCGAACCAGCGGCGCATGGCCGGCAGGACGCCGCCGCCCGGGCCGCCGTGCAGGAGCAGCGCGGGCTTCCCGTCCGGATTGCCGCACTCCTCCCAGTACAGCTCCTGGCCGTCGCCGACCGGCAGCATGCCGTGGGTGTGCGGTTCGATGGGGGGATACATCGCACGTCCTAACGTCTGGCGGAGCCCGCGGTTCGCAGGGACAACGCTCGGCGGCGCGCGTGGAGTGCCGATCTTCGACGAGTTCGTAGCGGAAGCCGGGGGGTGAGTGCCGACCGGCACTCACCCCCCGGCGGCCGCGTCTACCGGGACGGCGGGGTGGCGTCCGTCCAGCCTTCGGTCAGGACGTAGCCGTAAGAGAACAGCGCGCCTGCCGGAACGCCGTTCTTCCCGGACTGCTTCACGAGCATCTGGTCGCCGAGGACGTCGTACGTGCGCGGGTCCAGGATCAGCTGGTACTCGACGACCGTCCCGTCGATCCGGTGGATCCAGGGCGGCGCGAGGGCGATGCCCGTACGGCCCTGCACGTCCTTGACCGTCCCGACCGACCGGACGCCCGGCAGGGCCGCGAGGGCGCGGAACGCGGCCGCCCGGGCCTGCGGAGTGGCGAGCTTGTCGCCGAGGTAGCGGCTCCCCGCGCGCAACCGTTGCGCGCTGTCGTCCACGAAACCGGGGGTGGCCCGCATGGCGGCGACGAACGCCGCCGGGTCCCGGCCCACGCGGAGGCGTTCGGCGACGTCGGGGACGGAGTTCTGGCCGGTCACGTCGCGGTCGGGCGTCTGGACGTAGGGCGACCCCTCGTAGGGCGGTGGGTTGGTGTTGTCGCGAGTGAGCCGCACCTTCTCGTCGTCCGCCGTGGTCTCCCAGCGGACGGGCGCGCCCGCCGCTCGCCAGGCGGCCTCGTCCGAAGGCGTCTGCGGCACGACCGGACGCGGCCGGACGAAGGAGACGTGGCGGAGCTTGGGCGGCGGCGTGACCGTCCGGCCGTCCGCGTCGACGTACGGGGTGGGCTTCTCGGTCTCCGTCCGGGACTGCCAGGAGTCCTTCTCGACCTCCATGTCCACGGTGTAGCCCTTTCCGCCGCCGACGTGGAACGCCTGGCCCTCGATGACGCGCTGCCGCCACCAGCGTCCGACGGGCAGGGGCTTGCCCTTGTCCAGGGAGTCGGCGGCGGCGAGCAGGAAGCGGCGCGCGGCGAGCGACTGGACACGCGTCTCCTCGGCGGACGGCCGCGGCACACGGCCGCCGTTGCCGTCAGCCGACGTGCCGATCAACGCGAACGCCACGGCGGACGCGGCGATCGTGGTGAGCGCCCCGCCCCACACCAGCGACCTTCTCGTGAGCCTTTTCGGTGTCCTGACGGCGCCGGGCCGTGCGGTGCGGGTGACCCCGGTCAGGCGGTCGCGGCCCGCCGCGGTGACCTGGTCGGTCGGGCCGCCTTCGTCGAGCAGCTCGCCGACGAGGACGTCCAGGGTGGTCAGCTCATCCACGGGTTTCCTCCTCGGCGTCCTTCGAACGGTCGGCGTCCGTCGCGCGGGTCGGGTCGTCGCCGCCCAGCGCCTCACGGAGTCTTCTTCTGGCCCGGCTCAGGCGGGAGCCCACCGTCCCGCCGGGGATGCCGAGCGCCTGGCCCACCTCCTCGTAGCCGAGACCGGCGACGGAGACCAGGAGCAGGACGTCGCGGTCGCCTTCCGGAAGCGCCGCCAGCGCCTCGGCGAGGCGCGGACGCACGCCCTCGGCGGTCACCCGGGCCGCGACGCGGTCCTCGGGCGCGTCCTCGTCCAGCGGCGAGGACGCGGCGTGCGCGCGGGCGAGGGCGTCGTAGCGGCGCTTCTCCGCGCGCCGGTGCAGGCCCACGAGGTTGGTCGCGATCCCGAACAGCCAGGGACGGACCTCGCCGCGCGCCGGGTCGAACCCGCCCCGCTTGCGGAACGCGGTCACGAACGTCTCGGCGGCGATGTCGTCGGCGGCGTCCCGGCCCAGGCGGGCGGCGACGTACCGGTAGACGCAGTGGAAGTGCCGGTCGTAGATCGCGGCGAACCGGTCCGGGTCGTCCAGGGACCGGCCGATCACCGTGGCGTCGTCGTCGCCGTCACCGGTGTCGCGCGTCCGCACGGCGCGGACGGCACCGGACGCGGCGGTCATGGGTGGCTCCTCGGCATGGGGGGCCTTTCGAAGAGGACGGTTGTCACCGGTACTCATCCGGATCGCCGATCCGTCTTCACACCCTTCGATCGCGGGCGCTTAGACGTACCTCCGGAGGGCCGCGTTCCCCGGCCCTTATGTGGAAAACGACACGTCCGGATAGCCCCATACAGACGCTATTGTCTCGATGAACTCGCCCATCCCCCCATGCGAGGAGAGACACAGATGCGAAGGTTCGCCACAGTGGCGATCACGTCCGGGGCCCTCGTGGCCGGGTTCGTCGGCACGGCCCTCCCGGCCGGCGCGACCACCAGGACGGACGGTCTCGGCGTCGCCGCCACGACCGTCGAGCAGGGCTCGGTGACCGGGGCCGCCGCGCGGAAGATGGCGCGGGGCTCGGGGCAGCAGCTCGTCCTGCCCCAGCTCACCCGGGCGGCGGGCGGGACGGTGCACGCCACGTCCTGCCGCTGGGTCCAGCGGACGCAGGGCCGCAAGACGTCCACGCACGGACGCTGGATCATCTACGTGAAGTCCCGCCTGACCTGGTGCTACGACGGGCTGCACGTCAACTCCGCGCGGGTCAGCCGGTCCGCGTACACCTACAACAAGCGGACCTGGCGCCTGGTCGGCTGGCGGCAGCGCACGCTGACGCACGACCGCACCTGGGCGTCCGTGCTGGCCAAGAGCCAGTACACCTTCTACTACACGGGCAACCGCCGCTACTACCGCCCGTACGCCGACATCATGGGCACCTTCCAGGGCCGCTACCACGTCTGGGCGGGCTGACCCGGCGGCATGACCGCCAGGCGTACCGCCTGAGCGCACTGCGCACCACTTGAGCGCGCCGTGCACCACTTGAGCGCCCTGTCCGCGCACCCGGGCAGGGCGCTCACCCGTGCCCGGGACCGGACGCAACCCCCACCGAACGGGAAGCGGCGTTACCGGGCGACCTTCCCGAGGAAGCCCGCCACCGCGCGCTCGTACCCCGCCGAGTCGACGTTCCACGCCTCGGTGTGGTCGGCTCCGGCCTCCGCGATGTGCGTGACCATGCCCGCCGGGGCCTTCCGCGCGAACTCGTAGGACGGGCGGTTGTCCACCGTCCCGTCCTGCTCGGTCGTGAACAGCAGCACCGGCGTCTTCAGGTCCCGCGCGAACGACCGCATGTCCATGGCGCCGAGGTCCACGCCGTACCGCCACTTCATCATCCGCATGGCGACGTCGGTTTCGAGCTTCGGCAGGCCGCGGGACGCGCCCTGCTTGTGGAGCGTGGCCCTCCAGTCCAGGACGGGGGAGTCCAGCACGACGCCGCGGACGAACGACTGGTCGGGCGCGTGCCGCAGCGCGGACATCACCATCGACCCGCCCATCGACCATCCGTACAGGACGACGCCCGTGGCGCCCTGCGAGCGCGCGTAGGCGATCGCGGACGCGACGTCGTTCCACTCCTCCGAGCCGAGCAGGTTCCGGCCGTTCGTCGACGACGGCGCGTTCTCGTCGTTGCGGTAGGCGATCGACAGCATCGGCATGCCGGTCTCGTGGACGGTCCTCATCGCGCGGAAGGTCTCGGCGCGGTCGGCGTTGTGGCCGTGGACGGCGATCACCCACGGGGAGCTCTTCGTCCGGCCGGGGAGCAGCCAGGCGGGCATCGCGCCCGCCGGCGACGGATAGGTGACGTTCTGGAAGTCCAGGCCGAGCGCCTTCTTCGGGTCGCCGCCGTAGACCCAGTGGTCCAGCGCGACCGCGAGCCCCGGCTTCAGCTTTCCGGACGGCACCGACAGCACCTTCCGGACGACCGTTCCGGTGTCCACCCCGGCGATCGACTCGCCCTTGCTCACCACCTCGCCGATGATCGCGCGCCCGCCGTCACCGCTGCCGCCCGCCGGGCCCTCACCCGCCCACTCCAGGCCGAAGACCCCGCGCCGCAGGGTCGCCTCCGTCCGGGGGAGCGTGACCGTCCCGTCGGTGACGGCGCGGACCCGCAGGTCATAGGTCCGGCCGTGCTCCACCTGGGTGGCCACGCCCGAGAAGTACCAGCCGATCGCGATCGACGCCGCGAACACCAGCAGCAGGACGGCGGCCAGCCCGGACAGCACGAGCCGTCCGGGGCCGAGGCGGCGGCCGGCGGGCTTGGAGGGCTTCTTGGCGACGGACACGGCGCTACGAAGGGGCACGACCCCGACGTTAACGGAGCTCAGCCGATGCCGCGTCCCGCGTCCGCGCCCGCGTTCGGGCCCGCGTCCGCGCCCGCGCCACCGGCAGCGGCGGCGCTCAGCTCGTCGCGGGCGTCCATCAGGGCGAAGCCCAGCAGGTTGAGGCCGCGCCACTGGGACGGACGCCCGGCCTCCGGGGCGTGCTCGTCGTAGCCGATGCCCCAGACGCGGTCCAGCGGGCTGGCTTCCACCAGCACCTTCCCGCCCGTCGACAGCAGGTAGCCGCGCAGGACGGGGTCGGACGCGAACTTGGCGACGCTGCCCCGCCGGACGATGTCGTACCGGTGCTCGACCCACGTGTCCTCGTCGAACCCGCGCACCTTCCGGCCGAGGGCCTTGGCGCGGCCCGGCTCGGGCGACGCGAGGATCTCGCCGACGACCGCGTCGTCCCCGAACAGCCGCGCCTTCTCGCACATCATGAAGTGCTCGGCGGTCGGATACTCCACGCCGTCCACGGTGAACGGCGACGGATACCACTGGCTGAGGCGGCCCTTGGCCTGCGTCCCTCCCCAGAACAGCACGAACTCGGGGAGGTTGCCGCTTTTCTCCAGTTCGAGAAGCTCGTCCATGGTCATCCCCCGAGCGTGGCGGACGCCCCCGGCCCGTGCAATCCCATAACCCCCGCCGGGAAGCGACGAGCCCCCGGCCGGAAAGACGGACCCGGCCGGGGGCTCGAAGAGAAACGTTCTGCTCAGAAGCGCAGCGCCTCCGGCGAACGACGCGGCACGCGGCGCTCGCCCTGCGCGCTGTAGTCGGGCAGGACGGCCGGGCAGCTCGCACCGGCGGCCGGGCGCTTCCCGGACAGCAGGAACGCGTTCACCGACGTCCGGACGCACCCGCTCAGCCCGTACGTGCCGTGGCCCGCGCCCTGGTAGGTCACCATGGAGGAGCCCTTGACCTGCCGGTTCACGCTCCGCGCCCAGGGCAGGACGGTCGCGGGGTCACCCACGCCGCCGACCACCACCACGGGCACGGACGGCGGGATGCGGGACGGCCGCTGCCGGTCCGCGCCGCGCGGACGGCCGAGGCACGAGACGACGGCCTCGTAGCCGAGCGGGCTCGTCCCGAGGTGCGGGGCGGCCTTGCGGCTCGCCTTCCACAGCGCGGCCAGGTCCTTGTAGCCGCGGACCGGGAACGTCCAGTCCGAGCACATGATCCCGGCGAACCGGCCGTCCGGCGAGGCCTTGGCCCGCGGGCTCGTGACCTTCCGGACCTTCTGCCGCGACAGGTAGGCCAGCTCCTCGCTCAGCTCGTTCCACGCGATCGGGTCGTACATCGTCGCGCGGACCATCTGCGCGAGCCCGGCCGTGGTCAGCCGGATCCGGGACGAGTCGATGTCGTGCAGCGTGCCCTTGGCGGCCCGCGCCCTCAGCGTGTCCAGCACCTTCCAGGGGTTCTTGCCCCGGATGGCGCAGTACCTGGACGTCGGGCACCAGCGGGCGAACTGCGCGTACGCCGCCTCAAGGCCACGCGACTCGTCGGCGGAGAACCGCGCCGCGCCCGCGACGGAGTGGTCCATCGTGCCGTCCACGACCAGGGCCTTGACCCTGCCGGGGAACAGCTCGGCGTACCGCTGCCCGAGCCACGTGCCGTACGAGACGCCGTAGTAGCTGATCTTCTTCTCGCCGAGCGCCGCGCGGACGGCGTCCATGTCGCGCGCGAAGTCGGTGGCGCCCATGTGGTCGTACACGGGGCCGGTGTTCTTGCGGCACGCCTTGTACAGCGCGCCCTGGTAGGACCTGAGCTTGGCGAACTCGGCCTGGTTCTTCGGGTAGAGCGCCGGAGCCTTGCCGAGCTTCCCGCACTTGACGGGATGGCTGCCCCCGACGCCGCGCGGGTCGAACCCGACGATGTCGTAGCGCTGCCGGATCTCGCGGGTCAGCCCGGCCCGGTCGAGCACGAAGTCGATGCCCGACGCGCCCGGTCCGCCCGGGTTGACGAAGATCGTCCCGAGGCGGCGCTTGGGGTCGGTGGCCTTCGCCCGCGCCACGGCGAGCTTGATCCGGCCGAGCTTGGGCCGGGCCCTGTCGATGGGGACGGAGAGTGTTCCGCACTGCGCGGAGTGGTCGTCCGCACAGCGCTTCCAGGTGATCTTGGCGGGGGACGCGGCCTGTGCCGGCGTGGAGACCAGCGCCGCCGCGGCGACCAGGGAGGCGGTCGCGGCGAATCCCGCCGTGCGGCCCGTACGGGTCACGGAATGGGACTCCTGTGGGAATGGGGGGTCTGCGGGGAACGACGAAGATGATCTCGACAGGAGATCACGTTTGGGTCATGATCTGCCGCCGAATCACCGAAATGCACGAGCATCCAAGCCTTTGACGGCCCCCGGCCCCCGGCCCCCGGCCCCCGGCCCCCGGCCCCCGGCCCCCGGCCCCCGACCGCCGGGGGGCCAGTGGCCGACGGCGGGGCGGGTCAGCCCTGGGTCGCCTTGTAGAGCTTGATCGCGGCGGAGCCGAGGTAGGGCGAGTTCATCTGCAGCGTCCTGGTCATGTGCGTGCTGTTGACGCCCGCGACGCGTCCGATGCCGTTGCTCTTCATCCCGTACAGCCACGGGCCGCCGCTCGCGCCGTTGCCCATGCTGCACATGATGCCGAGCCCGCCGGTCGGGTACTTGGAGGCGAAGCTCGTTCCCGAGCAGTAGTAGAGCCGCGCCAGCGGGCTCGGCACCTTCTTCCCGGAAGGCAGCAGGAGGGCGGGGTAGCCGAACGTGCGGAACGGGTACTTGCGGTGCTTGTAGCCGAAGCTCACGCCCTGCGCGCCGGTCACCGACTGGAGGGCGGTCGTGCCGTGCTTCCGGACGGTGAACGCGGCGAAGTCGTAGCGCAGGTCGCGGTTGTACGCCCACGGGGCCATGACCCGGACGGCGTTCAGGTACCAGGTGCCGAGGCCCTTGCCCCGGTCGTAGTCGGGCTGGAACGCGTAGTACCGGAAGAAGCCGCCCGCGCCGCCCCGGCCCTTGTGGACGCAGTGCCCGGCCGTCCACACCGTCGACTTGTTGTGCGAGGTGACGACGGTCGCCGTGCAGTAGTAGCCGGTCATGCCGTCGTCGGAGGCGATGAGGCGTCCGATCGTGCGGGCGGGGGCCTTGCCGTGCCGCGTCCAGACCTTCGCCCCGGAACTGGCGGCGGTGACCGCGCTCCGCGCCTTCAACGCGTCGGGGGAGTTCTCGGGCAGCGAGCCGTCGAGGCTCAGCGACCGGGTGTCCGCCGCGTCCGCGCCCATCCCGCCGGCCTGCCCGGCGGGCATGGGCATCGGCTTCAGCTTCATCTTCGCCAGGTCGAGGTTCGCCTGCGCGGACACGCCGGAGCCGAAGTCCTTGGAGACGACGTCCGGTCCGGCCGGGGTCTGCGCCGACACCTTCCCGGCGGCCTGGGGGGAGGATCCGGCGGTCGCGTAGGCCACGCCGCCTCCGAGGGCGAGCGCGCCGGCGGCACCGCCCGCGACGACGATTCGGGTCTTGGGGGGACGCACCAACTGGCCTTCCGTTGAGGGGAGCGGTAACAGCCGTGATGAAAGCCCCAAGTTGAGCCGGTTGGGGCGCGTGCGTCAACTTACGCCAAGCACCTTGAAATGCGGAGAACTACCGCCAAAATGACCATGACTACGGGCGGTCGGCCTGGTCAGGGAAGGGAAGCCCGGAGGCGGCGTCAGCCGGCGGCGCGGGTCTGGATCTCGCGGACGGTCAGGGGGACCGAGGCGGACGTCGGGAGGGTGCCGTAGGTCCCGCTTCCGGCGTCGCAGGAGCCCGCGCACGTCCAGTTCACCGAGTAGTAGGCCGTGGCGGTGACCGTGTACGAGCCCGGACGGCGGTAGGTGTACGCACAGCCGGACGGTGGGCCGCCCCGGCGGTACGGCGTTCCTGGGCCGTCGCAGTTGACGGAGCCCTCGCCGAGTGACCATTCGACCCGTCGCGGGGTGCCGGTCATGGTGACGGTCTGGCCGTCCACGGAGGCCTGGGCCCAGCGCGGACTCCACGCGGACGCGTCCACCCACAGGTACGTCGGCAGCGACACCCACGAACGGCCGGACGGGCTGGTGTGCGGGGTCGGGGCGGGCAACTCGAAGGAGGCCCACGCCATCGCCACCACGTCGGCGGTCGGGGTCTTCGCGGGCGGCTCGGGAGGCGTGTAGCAGTGGTCCGCGCCACCGGTCACCCGGCACATCGGCTTGATCTCCAGGCGCGGCGCCCGCGGCGCCGCCGGCGCCCGCCGCCCGCTTCCGCCGCTTCGGCCACTTCCGGTCGCACCGCCCCGGAAATGGACGGGACCGCTTCCGGCGTGCGTCGAGAACGCGCCGACCGTGCAGGCCCAGCCGGTCGACTTGGTGCAGCCACCCGCTACCAAAGCCCAGGTCAGTAGGGGTGTGATCAGCATCGGGAGTCCTCTGGAGAGGTGAGGGCGGCGACCTTCCACCTGCCGTCGGCGCGGGTGAGGGTGGCGTAGGCGAGATAGCGGCGCGGGGCGGGCGCGTCCCCGACGCGCTTCCCGGTGTCGCGGCGGAAGACGTAGGGGCCCGCGGCCGTCATGCAGTCGACGATCTGCGCCGAGCCGGACCGGACGGCGGCCACGTGCGGATGCGGG
>NZ_JBFAOF010000040.1:0-19748 GCF_040675125.1 Spirillospora sp. NPDC049652
GGCGCGCTGATCGTGCTCACCTCGCCCGGCCGCGCCGCGGCCCTGCGCGAGCGGATGCACGGGGAGCCGCTGCTCAGCCCCCAGGTGCGGGCCGACTCCGCGGCGGCCGCGCAGAAGGCCCTGGCCCATCTGCCGTCCGACATGGCGCTGCCCGCGGCGGCGGGGATCGGCGTCCTGGTGTGCCTGCTGGCGCGTCCGGCCAAGCCGCTGCCGACCGGGCGGCTGCTCTTCGCCGTGACCGCCGGAGCCGCAGGTGTCGTCGCCCTGACGTTCGCGGTGATGTGGGAGCTGCGCGTCGGGTGGGGCGCCGACGGCTGGACGCTCTACCGGGGCTGGTTCGTCTTCCGTTACGCGGCCGTCCTGGTCGCCGCGTTCTACGGCTACGCCGCCGCCGACCTCGTGCGCCGCCTGCGTGTCCAGGCGGAAGGCCCGCGCGCGGTGGTCTGCGCGGTCTGCGTCGCGCTCGTCGCGGCGGGTTTGTCGAACGGCGCGGGACGGCTCCAGGACACGGCCCGGACGATGGCCAACCGCGCCGCCGCCTTCGACGCGCAGACCGCCCGGGTGGAGCGGGCCGAGCAGGCCGGGGCACGCACCGCTGTGGTCGCCCCGCTCCCCATCGAGGATCTGGCGGTCCCCTTCGCGGCGCCCCGTTCAGGGGACCGGATCGCCCCGTGGGAGGCCGAGTACTACGGCCTGGAGTCCGTCAGCCCCGCCCCCACTCCCGGCGCACAGGCCCGGCACGCGAACGTACGCCCAAGGCGGCAGGCACAGTCAGCGCACAAGGGCGCTGACCGCCACGCCCGGGCCCGCGCCCGCCGCCACAGATGGTGCGAGAAAGCGCGGGCTCACCGTCACGCGCCGTCCTCCACCGGCGCGGTTCGCGCGTGCGGGGCGGCGAGAAGCCGGTCCACCGCGCGCCCGGCGGCGCGTCCGTCGTCGTACGGGCAGTAGGTCGCACGGAAGGCCGCGTAGGCGTCGGCGTAGTGCGCGCACGCGGCGTCGATGTCGGCGATGGCGTCGGCCACCTCGGCGGAGGTCCGCGCGATGGGCCCGGGGGCCTCCGCCTCGAAGTCGAGGTAGAACCCGCGGACGGTGTCGCGGTAGGACTCCAGGTCGTAGGCGTAGAAGACCATCGGACGGCCCGTGACCGCGAAGTCGAACATCGCCGACGAGTAGTCGGTGACCAGGACGTCCGCCGCCAGGTACAGCTCGGCGATCTCCCCGTACCGGGACACGTCGATCACGAACCCGTCGGAGTCCGACCAGGACCGGTCGGTGATCAGGTAGTGCGCGCGGACGAGCACGACGTGGTCGTCGCCGAGCCGCTCGCGCAGCAGCGCGAGGTCCAGTTCGAGCGAGAACGCGCGGCGGCCCGGAGCGAGGTGGTGGTCGTCCCGCCACGTCGGCGCGTACAGCACGACCCTCTTGCCGTCCGGCACGCCGAGCCGGTCCCGGACGCGCCGCCCGACCGCCGCCGCACCCGGCGCGGTCAGGACGTCGTTGCGCGGGTACCCGGTCTCCAGGATCTCGCCGTCGTACCGGAACGCGCGGCGCATGATCGGGGTGGTGAACGGGTTCGGCGAGATCAGCACGTCCCAGCGCGGGACCTCCCGCGCCATCCAGTCGAGCGTCTCGGTCCGCTTGTACGGCATGTCGCGCAGGTCGTGGGCGAGCTTCTTCAGCGGCGTCCCGTGCCAGGTCTGCAGGTAGGTCTGCCCCTCGCGCTTGACGAACCACGGGAGCTGCCCGTAGTTCCCGACGATCCAGCGCGCCCGCGCCAGGGCCTCGTAGTGCTCGCGGCTCTCCATCAGCACCGCGCGGGCGCCCTCCGGAACCTCGAACCGCCCGTCGCGCGTCACCCACACGCACTCGATGTCCGGACGCCTGCGCCGCAGTTCCTCGAACACCGCGCGCGGACTGCACGAGTACTGGGCGCCCTCGTAGGAGTCGAAGACGGCCAGGTCGCGGAGGGGGAGCTCGCGCATGCGCGGATACTCGCCCTCCTGGATGCGGCGCTGCGCGTAGTGGCCGCGCTCGTCGTCGGGGACGGCCGTCCGGATGGTGAAGGCCAGCGCGTCGCCCTGGTGCAGGCCGAACGCCACCTCGTGCAGCCCGACGACCTTCGGCTCGGGCAGCCCGGCGATGGCCGAACGCTCCACCACGACCATCGTCTCGCCCGCCTCGGAGTCGACGACCAGGTCCCACAGGCCGCTGCCGAGCGGAAGCAGCGTGCCGAACAGCGGCATCCGGCCGGGGGTCAGCTCCGCGCGGAACGCGTGACCGTCCTCCCAGGTCAGCGGCACCCGGTACTCCTCGCTCGACCTCCGCCGCCGGACGATCAGCTCGTGCGGGACGGGCCCCGGCGACATCTCACCGGTCAGCACCAGCCGGTCCCCGTCCGTCCAGCGGACGCCGGTGACCACCGGACGACGGAACCGCTCGACGCCCCGCAGGTTGCCGTACCGGGTCCGGGTCAGGGCGAAGTCCTGCGTCCCGACCGCGTAGCGGGCCTCGCCCACCCCGTCGGCGAACGCCAGCCGGATCGGCTTCTCCGCGCCGCACAGCCGGAACTCCCAGCTCACGCCGTCGCTGATGCGGGTCGCGCGGGCGACGCGGTCCTCGGCGGACGGGTCGGACAGCAGCTCGTCCAGCGGCAGCTCCGCGGTGAACCGCACCCCGCCGTCCGCGGGCCGGACGTCGCGCACGGGCTTCTCGACCAGCCCCTGCCCGTACTGCCGCTGCACCTGCACGACCGGCGCCGTCCCGAGGTCCGCGCTCGTCCACCCCTCCAGCCGCAGCGTGCCGCCCCGGCCCGCCGCGCCGTCGACCGCCCGGTGCGCGAGGACGAGGGCCCGCTCCCGCTTCACCTGGAGGAGGAACCCCTCCGGGTCGGCGCAGGGCTGGACCTTGACGTGCTCGGCGACCGTCCGCGCGGGCGCCCAGCCCGCGCGCGGCAGCCGGGGCGGGCCGACGCGCCGCTCGCCGCGCATGCCCTGCGCGTCCACGGCGACGTGCAGGTCCCAGTTCCGTCCGCGCCAGCGCCCGACCTTCAGCTCGTCCGGATCCACCAGCACGGTGAACCCCGAGTGGTCGTAGCTCACCGCCGACTGCCCGGACAGGGCGGTCACGTCGGGCCGGACGACCCGCTCGGCGCGCAGGTCGATCCGCCGCCGGCCGCCGCGTTCCTGCAGCCAGACACGCATCCGCAGGTCGCGCGGCGAGGCCGCCGCGATGCGCGCGAAGTGGGCGTGCCCGTCGATGCGCAGCCGCCCGTCCTCCTGCCAGCGCACGTCGTCCACGTACGCCCAGAGCCGCAGGTCGGCGGTGATGTCGTACACGTCGTCCGGGATGCCGCGCGCCTCGTCCCCGAAGTACGGGTAGCGCAGGTACCAGCGGTGCCGGAACCGGCCCCGCCGGACGGTCTCGGCGTGCCGGTCGCCGTTCTTCTCGAACCGCAGGACCTCCAGCAGCTCCGGGACCATCCGGCGTTCCAGCAGGTGCAGCCGCAGCCGCTTGCGCATCGGCAGCAGCGCGCGGGCCCCGGGCGCGGCGTCGTTCAGGCAGCCGACGCCGAGGTCCACGATCCGCTCGCGCTCGTCGTCGGTCGCGAGGACCAGGTTCTCGGTGAGGACGCCGAGGTCGACGTCCAGCGCGTACCGGTCGTAGGCGACCTTGAGGCGCGGGTCGTGGCCGTCCAGGAACTCGTGCACCATGCGGACCGACGTCATCCGGTCCTCCAGGTTGGACAGCTCCGCCTTCCGCTTGGTGATCGACCCCTGCCGCTCCCGCCAGTAGTAGACGGGCTGCGAGAACACGTCCACCGAGGTCGCGAGGACGTGCGCCGCGACCATCACCGGCGAGTCCTCGTAGAGGATGCCGGGGAAGCTCAGCTCGTGCCGGTCCCAGAACGACCGGCGGAACACCTTGTTCCAGACCATCCGGTCCTGCATGAGGTTGTGCTGCCGGGACACGTGCGTCCGCTCGACGCTCCGCTCGCACGGCTCCCGGTGCGCCCAGCACTGCCACGTCCGCGCGCCGTTGAAGCGCCGGACGTTCCCGCAGGCCAGGTCGGAGCCGGTGCGGTCCAGGCTCTGCGTCATCAGCTCGTAGGCGTACCGGGCCACCACGTCGTCGCTGTCCACGAACGCCAGGTACTCGCCGGTCGCGTGCCGGACGCCCGTGTCGCGCGCCGGGCCGAGCCCCTGGTTCTCCTGCTGGACGAGCCGGAACCGCGGGTCCCGGGCGGCGAACGCCTTGGCGATGACCGCGCAGTTGTCCGGCGACCCGTCGTCCACCATGACGACCTCGATGTCACCGAGGGTCTGCCGGGCGAGCGAGACCAGGCACTCCTCCAGGTAGTCCTCCACGTCGTAGAAGGGGACGACGATGCTGATCTTCGGTGTCACGGGGCGCTCCAGAGTGAGGCGGACCAGAGGACATCAGGTGCAGTTGTCGTCGGATGTGGGGCGGGACGGCACACAGAGGTCGAGCGGGAACCAGGAAGCCCGGACGTCCAGGACGACACGCCACAACGACGTCCGGCGCGGGGACGTGCGGGAACGCCACGTGCGCGGGGACCTGCGGCGCGGTGACGGACGGGGCGGGTCATCGGGCGCGGGTCAGAGGACGCCGTCGAGGAAGCGCGCGGCGGCGCGTCCGGCGTCGAAGAGGCGGCGGCCTCGATGCGGCGACGCTGCCTGGCGGGCGTCCGGGCGTGCCTCCGCGTCGCGGCACGGGACGGCGAGGCTGAGCTTCGGAGACATGGACCCCAGGATGGTCACACTTGGTGACGAGTCCGGCCCGGATCGTCATTGCCAGGCCGCTCCCTGACCCAGACTTGACCCGCTCTTGAGGAACTCGCCACCAACGACAGCGGACCACCGGCCCTCGCACCCGGTAAGTCGGCCCAGCCTGGGGCGGGTGGTCAGGCGTGCGCGCGCAGCCCCGGCCACTCCTTGGCGACGGCGTCGCGGAGTGCTTCGGCGAGCGTCTCGAAGTCGTCCGAGCGGGGGGACGTGGCCCGGTATCCGAGCCCGATCCGCCGGGACGGCGCGGGCGCGGCGAAGCGGTGTTCGGCCAGGCCGGGGGCCCGGCGGGTCTCGACGTCGAGCGCGGTCTCCGGGACGAGCGTCACGCCCAGTCCGCCCGCGACGAGCTGGACGAGCGTGGACAGGCTCGTCGCGTAGGTCGCCGACCCGGCGCGCGCGCCGACCTCGCGGCACACGTCCAGGGCCTGGTCGCGCAGGCAGTGGCCCTCGTTCAGCAGGATCACATCGAGGTCGTTCAGCGTCTCCCGCTCGACCAGCCGGGGAAGCGCGGCCCCGGCGGGCGCGACGAGCGCAAACTCCTCGTCGTAGAGGGTGAGTTCGGTCACCCCGGACGCCGGGGCGGGCAGCGCCAGCAGGATCACGTCCAGCCGTCCGGCGAGGAGTTCGGCGGTGATCTCACCGGTCTGCTCCTCGTGCACCGACAGTTCCAGCTCGGGGAAGCGCTCGGCCAGATACGGCAGGACGACCGGCAGCAGGTAGGGCGCGACGGTCGGGATCACGCCGAGCCGCAGCGGCCCGACCAGCGGCCCGCGCACCGCCTCGACGTCCTCGACCAGGCGGTCCAGCTCGGCGAGGACGGTCTCCGCGCGCCGCGCGACCCGCTCCCCGGCGGGTGTCAGAAGGACGCGGCGTGTCGTACGCTCCACCAGCCGGGTGTTCAACGTCTCCTCCAGCGCGGCCACCGACCCCGACAGGGCGGGCTGGCTCATCCGCAGCGCGGCGGCGGCGTCCCGGAAGTGCAGGTACTCGGCGAGCGCCAGGAACGCCCGCAGCTGGGCGACGGTCGGACGGCTGATAGCCAACTCCTATCACTCGAACCCCACTGATCCGATTTCTCTTTTCACCGTACCTGGTGCACCCTGGTCAACGTCGGTCGGCGGGGGGCGCGACCGAGGTGGCTCCCCCGCGCGCTGACCTGCCTGGACGTGTCCCGCCGAAGCGCGCGGGCCCGTCCTTCGGAGTCGCAAACCAAAGGAGCCTTGCGTGCTTACCGTCGGAGACCAGTTCCCCGAGTACGAGCTGACCGCCTGCGTCTCGCTGGACGCGGACAACGCCTTCGAGACGATCAACCACAAGTCCTACGAGGGCAAGTGGCGCGTGGTGTTCTTCTGGCCGAAGGACTTCACCTTCATCTGTCCGACCGAGATCGCCGAGTTCGGCCGGCTCAACGAGGAGTTCGCCGACCGCGACGCCCAGGTGCTCGGCGCCTCCGTCGACAACGAGTTCGTCCACTTCGCGTGGCGCAAGGACCACCCGGACCTGCGCGAGCTGCCGTTCCCGATGCTGTCGGACCTGAACCGCGAGCTCACCTCCGCGCTCGGCATCCTCACCCCGGACGGCGTCGCCCAGCGCGCCACCTTCATCATCGACCCGAACAACGAGATCCAGTTCTCGATGGTCACCGCGGGCTCGGTCGGCCGGAACGTCAAGGAGGTCCTGCGGGTCCTCGACGCCCTGCAGAGCGACGAGCTGTGCCCCTGCAACTGGAACAAGGGCGAGGACACCCTCGACGCCGCCAAGCTGATGGCCGGCGCGGGCGCCTGATCCCACGCCAGGACCACCCCGCCGCCTGACCCGCGGCACCGCCGCGGACGTCGCGGCACCCGAGGAAGCGGCCGGTCGCGGACGACCGCGGCCGGCCGCTGCCGTCCCCGAAAGGAAACCGACATGAGCGTCGACGCGCTGAAGGCCGCCCTCCCCGACTACGCCAAGGACACCAAGCTGAACCTGGGCTCGGTGACGACCACCTCGTCGCTCACCGAGCAGCAGCTCTGGGGCACGGTGCTCGCCTCCGCCCTGGCCAGCCGCAACGCCCGGGTCGTGCGCGAGATCGCCGAGGACGCCGCCGACTACCTGTCGGCCGAGGCGTTCGACGCGGCCAAGGCCGCCGCGTCGATCATGGCGATGAACAACATCTACTACCGCTCCACGCACCTGCTGAGCGACGACACCTACGGGACGCTCCGCGCGGGCCTGCGGATGAACGTCATCGGCAAGCCGGGCGTCGAGAAGACCGACTTCGAGCTGTGGTGCCTCGCCGTCTCGGCGATCAACGGCTGCGGGCAGTGCCTGGACTCCCACGAGAAGGTGCTGCGCGACACCGGCATGCCGCGCGAGCAGATCCAGGAGGCCCTGAAGATCGCCGCCGTCGTGCACGCCGCCGCCCTCACCCTGGAGGGCGAGGAGGCCCTGGCCCCCGCCGCGGTCTGACGACCGTCACTGCGAGCCCGGCACGGAGACCCCTCCGAGCCGGGCTCTCGCACGTCCAGCCCCCCTCCGGGCCTCCGGCCCCGGACGCCGCCCTGCCGGAACATCCGCGGTGCTGGGGCCGGCGGCCTTCGGCCGCGCGCTCCGTGGACCCGGCCATCCGCCGCCCGGTCGGCCACCCAGCCCCCGGACGCGCGAAGACCCCGGACGGGAGGTCCGGGGTCCTCTGACGGTTCTGACGGCGGACTCGCCGGGTCAGCGGGTGGGGGTCACTCCCACTCGATGGTGCCCGGGGGCTTGCTCGTCACGTCGACGACGACGCGGTTGACCTCGCGGACCTCGTTGGTGATCCGGGTGGAGATCTTCGACAGGACGTCGTAGGGCAGCCGGGCCCAGTCGGCCGTCATGGCGTCCTCGCTGGTCACCGGGCGCAGCACGATCGGGTGGCCGTAGGTGCGGCCGTCGCCCTGGACGCCCACCGAGCGGACGTCGGCGAGCAGCACGACCGGGAACTGCCAGATCTCGCGGTCGAGCCCGGCGCGGGTCAGCTCCTCGCGGGCGATCGCGTCGGCCTCGCGCAGGACGTCCAGCCGCTCGCGGTTCACGGCGCCGATGATCCGGATGCCGAGGCCGGGGCCGGGGAACGGCTGTCGCCAGACGATCTCGGCGGGCAGGCCGAGCTGCTCGCCGAGCGCGCGGACCTCGTCCTTGAACAGCGTGCGCAGCGGCTCGATCAGGGTGAACTGGAGGTCTTCCGGCAGGCCGCCCACGTTGTGGTGGGACTTGATGTTGGCCGCGCCGGTGCCGCCGCCCGACTCCACCACGTCCGGGTACAGGGTGCCCTGGACGAGGAACTCGACCTCCTCGGCCGACGAGCCGACGATCTCCCGCGCGGCCTCCTCGAACACCCGGATGAACTCGCGGCCGATGATCTTCCGCTTGGTCTCCGGGTCGGTGACGCCCTCCAGGGCGGTCAGGAACCGGTCCTGGGCGTCCACGACGTGCAGGTTGACGCCGGTGGCGGCGACGAAGTCCTTCTCGACCTGCTCGGGCTCGCCCTTGCGCAGCAGCCCGTGGTCGACGAACACGCAGGTGAGCTGGGAGCCGATGGCACGCTGCACGAGCGCCGCCGCGACCGCCGAGTCCACGCCGCCGGACAGGCCGCAGATCGCGCGCTTGTCGCCGACCCGCTCGCGGATCTCCTCGATCGCCTCGTCCGCGATGTTGACCATGGTCCAGGCGGGACGGCACCCCGCGCCCTCGTACAGGAACCGGCGGAGCACCTCCATCCCGTGCTCGGTGTGCAGCACCTCGGGGTGGAACTGGACGCCGTAGAAGCCGCGCTCCCGGTCCTCCATGCCCGCGACCGGGGTGACGTCGGTGGCCGCCGTGACCGTGAAGCCCTCGGGCGCGGCGGACACGAAGTCGCGGTGCGACATCCACACGGCCTGCCGCGCGGGCATGCCCTCGAAGAGCATGCCGGGCGTGGTGACCGCGATCTCGGCGCCGCCGTACTCGGCGACCTCGGAGTTGGCGACCGTGCCGCCGAGCACCTGGGCCATCACCTGGTGGCCGTAGCAGATGCCCAGCGTCGGGACGCCGATGTCGAACAGGCCGTCCGGCGCGGCCGGGGCCCCCTCCTCGTACACCGAGGCCGGGCCGCCGGACAGGATGATCGCCTTCGGCTTCTTCGCGAGCATCTCCGCCGCCGGCATGGTCGACGGAACGATCTCGGAGAACACATGACACTCGCGGACGCGTCGCGCGATCAGCTGCGCGTACTGCGCGCCGAAGTCGACGACGAGAACGGTGTCAAAGGACTGGTCTACTGCCACCAACAGCGCCTTTCGCGGGACGGACGAGGCGGAGGTCTCCCAGTTTAGGGGCCCGCTGCCTGCGCCGATGCCCCGGCCCCGGGTGGCGCCCGCCACGCTGCGGCCCTGTCCGGTAACGGACGGCATCCAATCGGGCGCGGTACGAGCGCGTTCCGCCACCCTCTGGTACGTGTTGACGACTTACCGTGGCCGTCCCCGCCGCCCACCAAGGGAGATCCGTGAAGCCGCTGCTCGCCTCCGTTCTGCTCGCCGCCGCCTCGGTCCTCCCCCTTCCTCCCCATCCTTCCGCCTCCGGCTTCTCGTCCCACCGCATCGCCGCCTCCCGCCGCTCCCCCTGCGTCACCAACCCCCCTGCCGCTCCCGCCGCCCTCCCAGAGCCCCGGCAAGGCCCGCGGTACGGCCCGACACTGAGCCCGCCAAGCAACGCGGCATCCGCCGAAACTCCCCCGGCACAGACGGCCCAGGGCCAAGCGGACCCCGACGTCACCCCCCTGGCAAGGCCGGCCAAAAGCCTGACGGGCCCCGCCGACGCTCCCCTCGCGAGGCCGGCCAAGGGCCTAGCGGACCCCGCCGAAGGCGGAAGGCGGACTCCGCACCTGCCGGACGTGGCTGAGGCGCGCCTGCGCCCAGGGGCGCACGTCCCGGAGCGGAACGTGGCGAAGCCCGGCGAGGCGGCGGCCGTCGAGCGGCAGCTGGACGGCCTGTTGGCGCGGTCGGGGGCACCCGTGACCGCCCTGCCCCGGCCGGCGCCGATGCCCGGCGCGAACGCCCGGCGGAGGCTCTCCGAGCACGTGGACGTCCCCGTGTACTTCCACGTGATGCACAACGGCACCGCCGGTGACATCTCCGACGACCTCGTCCGCAAGCAGATCGCCGTGCTGAACTCGGCCTACGGAGGCCGGGACGGCGGAGCCGACACCGGGTTCTCGTTCGACCTGAAGTCGATCAGCCGCTCCGACAACTCGTCCTGGTACTCCAGCCCGGAGGCCAGCGAGCAGGACTTCAAGACCAGCCTCCGCCGCGGGGGCGCCGGCACGCTGAACCTCTACAGCGCGGACCTCGGCGACGACCTGCTCGGCTGGTCGACCTTCCCGTGGCTGTACAAGGGAGCGCCGACGATGGACGGCGTGGTCATCCACGTCGGCAGCATGCCGGGCGGCTCGATCGAGCACTTCAACCACGGGTTCAGCGCCGTCCACGAGATCGGCCACTGGCTGGGCCTCTTCCACCCCTTCGAGGGCGGCTGCACCGGCGCGGGCGACCAGGTCGACGACACCCCGCCGGAGCGCGACGCCACCAGCGGTTGCCCGGTCGGCAAGGACACCTGCCCGGCGCCCGGCCTGGACCCGGTCCACAACTTCATGGACTACGCCTGGGACGTCTGCATGAACCAGTTCACCGCCGGCCAGGGCGTCCGCGCCCACAAGATGTACACCGCCTACCGCACCTGACCCCGCGCCGCCCGCGCGCCTTCCCGAGCGGAAGCGCCTCGGCTCAGGTACGGGTGCGGGCTCGGGTGAGCGCGGTGGCGGTGTCCGGCGGAAGGTGCCGGACGGCTTCCCGGAAGGTGACACCGGACATACGCGCGAGGTGCCGGGACGTCCAGTCGGCGACCCATGCCGGATCCTTCTTGGACAGTGCGCGCAGCACCCAGCCGAGAGCCTTGCGGATGAAGAACTCGGTCTCATCGAGCGACACCTCCCCGTAGCGGTCGATGCGCACGAGGTCAGGAGTCCCCCGCCTGATCCCGGCCAGCAGCGCCAGGATCGCCGTGCGCCGTATCCAGAGATACTCGTCGGCGACCCACTCATCCAGCGCGTCCGCAACCTGTGGATAACTCAGCGCCAGCACGCCGACGACCTTCTCCGCGAGGTTGTCCACCAGCGCCCACGTGCTGGAATCGCGCACCAGCCGCTCCGCGAAGGCCAGATCCCGGGCCTCCAGGACGTCCACCCGCCGCGCGAGCACCTCGATGGCCGCGAGGCGCGCCTCGTGCACCGGACGGCCGGACTCGGTGACCGCCCACAGCCCGTCAGCCAGCGCCAGCAGGTCGTTCCGGGAGGGGCGCGCCCGCACGGACGCGACCGCCACGCGGCGCACCACGGGCACCGGCACCCCGATATGCGCGAAGGAGCTCTTCAGATACCGCTGTTCGGCCTCCGCGCGCGCAGGGTCGGCCTGCGCGCGCAGCTCGCGAACGATCCGGGTGATCTCTTCGGGCACGTCCACGCCCGAACCCTAACGGGCGGCCGTGCCGCGACTCCGGGCGGAGATCAGGTGATGTCCACGATCGGCAGCCGCAGCGCCGCCGGAGCCCCCTCGGGGACGACCGGGTTCTTCGGCGCGACCGCCGCGAGCCGCCGGTAGGACGCGCCGAGCGCCGGACGCGGGTCGTCCTCGCCCTTGTTCGGCCACAGCGACATCGCCCGCTCCGCCTGGGCGGTGATCGTCAGGGACGGGTTGACGCCCAGGTTCGCCGAGATCGCCGAGCCGTCCACGACGTGCAGGCCGGGGTGGCCGTAGACGCGGTGGTAGGGGTCGATGACGCCGGTCTCCGGGGAGTCGCCGATCACGCAGCCGCCGAGGAAGTGCGCGGTCATCGGGACGTCGAACAGGTCGCCCCACGAGCCGCCCGCGATGCCGCCGATCTCCTCGGCGATCTCGCGCGCGGCGGTGTGCCCCTCCGGGATCCAGGTCGGGTTCGGCTCGCCGTGCCCGGCCTCGGCGCGGACGTCCCAGCCGAGCGGGCCGCGCGCCGGGCGGAGCGTGATCGAGTTGTCCCTCGTCTGCATGACCAGGGCGATGACCGTCCGCTCCGACCAGTGCCGCACGTCGAACAGCTGCACCAGGTCGGCCGGACGCCGAACCGCCTCGCGCAGGAACTTGGCGATGCGCGGCCGGTGCCTCTCTCCCGGACGGTCGCCGTCCACCAGCAGCGTCTGGAGGGACGCCATCAGGTTCGAGCCCTTCCCGTACCGGACGGGCTCGATGTGCGTGTCGGACGTCGGGTGGAACGACGAGGTGATCGCGACACCGTGCGAGAAGTCCGCCCCCGCGTGCCCGTTGCGCCGTCCCGCGCCGAGGATCGCCTCGGAGTTCGTCCTGGTCAGATGGCCCAGCCGGGCGGAGAGGCGGGGCAGCCGGCCGGTCGTCCGGAGCTTGTGCAGGAGCTTCTGCGTCCCGTACGTCCCGGCGGCGAACACGACCTGCCCGGCGGTCAGCGTCTTGCGGTCGCGCCCGAACGACCCCGTCCGGACGATCTCGACCTCGTAGCCGCCGCCGGTCAGCGGCGTGACCTGCGTGACCCGGCTGAGCGGCATGATCCGCGCACCCGCCTTCTCGGCGAGGTACAGGTAGTTCTCGGTGAGCATGTTCTTCGCGCCGTGCCGGCAGCCGACCATGCACTCGCCGCACTCCGTGCACCCCCGGCGCTGCGGGCCCGCGCCGCCGAAGTACGGGTCGTCGGCCGCCCGGCCCGGACCGTCCCCGAAGAACACCCCGACCGGCGTCCGGACGAACGTGTCGCCCTTGCCCATCCGCTCGGCGACGCTGCGCATCACCTTGTCCGCCGCCGTGAGCGTCGGGTTCTGCACGACCCCGAGCATCCGCTTCGCCTGGTCGTAGTAAGGGGCGAGCTCGGCCTGCCAGTTGGTGATGTGCGCCCACTGCCGGTCCTTGAAGAACGGCTCCGGCGGGACGTAGAGGGTGTTGGCGTAGTTCAGCGAGCCGCCGCCGACCCCGGCTCCGGCGAGCACCATGACCCGGCTCGCCTTGCGGCCCCGGATCAGGTGGATGCGCTGCATTCCGGTGAGGCCGAGCGCGGGCGCCCAGATGTACCGGGAGACGCGCCAGTTGGTCTTCGGCAGGCCCGGGTACCGCGCGCCCGCGGTCCCCGCCTGCCCGGTGTCGAAGCGGCGTCCCGCCTCGATCACGCCGACCCGGTACCCCTTCTCGGTCAGCCGCAGCGCGGTCACGCTGCCGCCGAAACCCGACCCGACGACGAGCACGTCGTAGTCGCGCTCCACCTGATCGCGCTGCTGCCGGCCGTGCTCCTGCCCGCCGTGCTCCGGCCGGTCCTGCTCCGAGTGGTCCTGCGCCCGCTTGTCGTGCATCGCCCGCGCCGTCCCGTCTACTTGATCCGGAGCTTCTTCATGATCTTCACGCTGTTCGCCATCAGGTCCGCGAACGTGTCGTAGCCGACCCCGGCCGGCGGTTCGAGGTCCATCCAGTGCTGGCTGGCGATCGTCTGCGCCTCGGTGAAGCGCAGCAGGCCCTCGGCGCCGTGCCGGCGTCCGACCCCGGACTGCTTGAACCCGCCCATCGGGGCGTCGTAGGACACGAACGCCGCGCCGTAGCCGTCGTTCACGTTGACCGTCCCGGCCTGGATGCGGGCGGCCACGCGGCGTCCGCGCGCCACGTCCTTCGTCCAGACCGAGGCGTTGAGGCCGTAGGGCGTGTCATTGGCCCGGTCGATGACCTCGTCGACGTCCGAGTAGCGGTAGACGGAGACGACCGGGCCGAACGTCTCGCTGGCGCACAGGTCCATGTCGGTCGTGACGTCGGTGAGGACGGTCGGCTCGTAGAACAGCGGGCCGACGTCCGGACGCGCCTTGCCGCCCGCGAGGACGGTCGCGCCCCGCTCGACGGCCTGCTCCACGTGCGCGGTGACGTTGTCGAGCTGCCGCTGGAAGGTCAGCGAGCCCATCGAGGCGTCGAAGTCGAACCCGGCGCCCAGCTTCATGCCCTTGACCAGCTCGACGAAGCGCGGGACGAACCGGTCGTAGATCGCCTCGTGCACGTAGAGCCGCTCGATCGAGATGCACAGCTGCCCGGCGTTGGTGAAGCACGCCCGGACGGCCCCGCGGGCGGCGCGCTCCACGTCCGCGTCGTCCAGGACGATCATCGGGTTCTTGCCGCCGAGCTCCAGCGAGTAGGACACCAGGCGCGGCGCGACTCGCTCGGCGATGGCCTTGCCGCCGCGGGTGGAGCCGGTGAAGGCCACGTAGTCGGCGGCGTCCAGCAGCGGGTCGCCGATCTCGGCGGGGTCGCCGATCACGACCTGCCAGAGGTCGCGCGGCAGCCCGAGCGAGACCAGCAGGTCCAGCACCCACAGGCTGGACAGGCAGGTCTGGGTGTCCGGCTTGTGGATGACGGCGTTCCCGGCGAGCAGGGCGGGCACGATGTCGGACGCGCCGAGCGAGAACGGGTAGTTCCACGGCGAGATGAGCGCGACGACGCCCTTCGGGTGCCGCAGCTCCCGCACGCGGGTGAGTCCGGGCATCGTGCTGCGGCGGCGTTGTGGACGAAGCAGCCGCTCGGCGCGGCGGGCGTAGTGCAGCGAGCACAGCGCGACGTCGAGGAACTCCTCCAGCGCGTGCCGCCGGGCCTTGCCCGTCTCCAGCTGGATGATGTCGAGGATCTCCGAGCGGCGTGCGACGAGCGCGTCCGGCAGCGCCAGGAACGGCTTCACCCGCTCCCGGACGGGGAGCGCGGCCCATTCCCGCTGGGCCCGCCGGGCCCGCTCGTACGCGCGCGCGATGTCGCCGGCCGTGGTCAGCGGGAGCGTCGCCAGCGGCTCACCGGTGAAGGGGGCGGGGATCGTCACCGTGGGCGCGTCCTCGCCGGACGCGATGTGGGAGGTCAAACGGTCGGTCTTCTGCTGCGGCAGCCGGTGCGCGGCCGCTCCCGGGGCGGGGACCGTCGGAGATGCCATGCGTGCAGACTAAGGCTCCCCGCCCGCCGATGGCTACCCGCGAGTAACGACTTGCTTTCCGTGAATTGCCGCACATCTCACCTGCAAGGAAACGGAACGTTCCACTGTGACCGGCTTGCGCTATGCCGTGCCCCCGCCCGTCCGCGCGGTGTAAGCAGGAACCAGGAGACACCAGGCGCGTCGCCGCCGCGCCGCCCGGGCCGTATCGCTGCCGCCCGCCCCGGGCCTGGCGGCAGCGTGCCCGAGGAGAGGGGAACACCCACATGGCCTTCGCGGGCGGCGCGACGGAAGAGCGGCAGACACCCGGCCAGGAAGACCCGGCGGAGCGGACATCCTTAACGGCCCCAGCCCCAGTCCCGGCCCCGGCCCCGGCCCCGGCCCCGGCCACCGCCGACCTGGCCGCTTTGGCTGATTCGCCTCCAGACCCGACCCCGGCGGCATCGGCCGACCGCCCGCAACCAGGCGAAGCCCGGACGGAGCGGACGACCCGGCAGGAGCGGCGCGAGCAGACCCGGGCGGCGCTGCTCGACGCCGCCGAACGGCTCTGGGCGGAACACGGCATCCACGGCGCCTCCCTGGACGACGTGGCGTCCGCGGCCGGCCTGACCAAGGGCGCGGTCTACTCGAACTTCGCCGGCAAGACCGACCTGCTGCTCGCCCTGGTGGACTACTGCACCCGCGAGCGCGTCGGCACGGAGACCTGCGGGGAGCTCCGGGACACGAGCCGTCCGCCGAAGGAGCGGTACGAGCGCGCCGGGCTCGCCTTCCGCCGCCGCCTGGAGGGCGAGCGGGCCCGCCTGACCGCGCTGCTGCTGGTCGAGTTCTGGCTGTTCGGGATGCGCGACTACGCGGCGGGCTGGCGCATCGCCGACTGGTACGCCGAGTGCCGCGACAACCTCGCCCGCGACCTGTCCGAGTCGGGCGGGGTGTCCCGCCGGGACCGCGCCACCCTCGCGCTGGCCCTCGACACGGGCCTCGCCCTCCAGCACCTCCTGGACCCCACCCGCGTGCCGGCCGAGCTCTACGGCACGGGGATGCGCCTCATCCTCGGCGACTGATCAGAAGCCCCGGGCCGCGTCCGCATTCCACGGACGCGGCCCGGAACCGCGAAGCGACACCCGCGACGCCCACGGCGTCCGGGCGGGAGATCAGTCGTCGTAGTCGGCCGCGCCCATCGGGCCGGCCGGGATCTCGGCGGTCTTGGACCCCGGCATGATCAGCAGCTTGCCGCGCGCCGCGCCGTAGACCTTCGCGAAGTTCGAGACGTACTGGGGGAAGGCCGAGCTGTCCATGAGGGTGAGGACGGCCTCGTCGTTGTACCGCAGCGCGTCCACGGTGTAGCTGTGGCTGCCGGTCAGGATGATCCGGTGGCGGCGCCCGTTGTAGGTGCCGTCGATCAGCAGGTACTTCGAGTGCGCGTGGTTCACCGCGTCGCCGGTGAAGTAGTGCACGGCGGGACCGCCGTGGCGTCCCGGCTTGGCGAGGGCCTTCAGGGTGCCGGTGCCGAAGGTCGCGGCGACGATCCGCACGTCGCAGCCCTGGTCGTCCAGGCGGGACAGCGCCTTGGCGACCTCGGTCCGGTTGAAGATGCCGCTGGACAGCCTGATCGTCGTCCCGTTGCAGCCCACCCGGTTGAGGACGTCCACGACCGGGTCACCGGACGCCTTCGGGAAGAACGCGACCGCGCGCTTGCCCGACCACGTCTGCCGGTAGTAGTCGCCGTTCGGCTTGTGCTTCGCCAGCGCGTAGAAGTAGCTGCGGTACGCGCCGTACAGCTTGCGGTCCACGACCGTGTAGGCGTCGTTGTAGTCCGCGTACATGCCGCCGGTCGCGTTGCCGGACGTCTGCACCACCACGTTCTTCGAGTCGAACGTCTGCGAGAACGCGTAGAACTTGTTGTGGTTCTTGCCCCAGACGCCCTTGGTGGACGGCGCGATGCAGCCCCGGTTCTTGGGGCACACCACGATCCAGGACGACTTCTTGGTGTTCGTCCCGAGGTGGCGGGCCAGGTAGTCGTACACGCCCCGGTTCTGGGAGAGCGAGTCGTTGTCGAGCACGACCCGCACGCGGACCTTGCGCTTCTGGGCGTTGACCAGTTCCTTGGCCATGCCCGCGGTGCGCAGGCGGAACACCGCGACGTCGATCTCGGCGTTGGCGGGCGTGTGCCGGATCAGGCTCTTGATGTAGAGGTCGAGCGCCCCGGCCTTGTTCTTGTCCTTGCTCGGCAGGTTGAAGCGCGGCCCCTGGGTGACGTAGACGCGGCGCCGTCCGGAAGTGGTCACGTCGCGCTTGGGGGCGGTGACCCGCTTACCGCCGCCCTCGGCCGCCGAACGGGTGAGGGGCTGCGCCGCCGCCGGGGCGACGTCGAGGCCGGCCACCAGGGCGGCGACGACCAGTCCGCTGGAAACCAAGGCGATGCGCCGCAAGAGACTCCCCCGTCCACCTGACACGACAAGATCGGGAGATTACCAACTAATCACCCGATAGAGAATCCCTTGGGGCAACCATTTCTGCCCTTTGAGCCATACATTTCCGACAGTGTCAGGAGTCACACCGAGAAAACCGGACAATCAGGCACGGTAGAGCGCTCCGCCCGGCTCCCTCCAGCACCGCCCGCCCGGCCTCCCGCGCCCGCTCACACACACATCCGGCCCGACACCGGAACGGCGTCGGGCCGGAACAGGGAGCCGACGGGCCCCGAGGGCACGGGCCGGCGGAAGACGATCTACGGAACGGTCACGGGGACGATGTCGGGCGCGCCGCGGCGCCGGGCGTCGGCCTCCTGGTCGCCTTCCTGGGTCTGGGAGTCGCGCTCGGCCTCGATGCGCTTGCGGTAGTACTCGATCTCGCGGTCGCGCTGGCGCTTGGACCACCCGAGCACGGGCGCGAGCAGATCGGCGGCCTCCAGGGCGACGCCCACGCCGCGGTCCCACGTCTCGATGGAGATCCGCGTGCGCCGGGCCAGGACGTCGTTCAGGTGCCGGGCGCCCTCGTGCGTCGCGGCGTAGACGATCTCGGCGCGCAGGTAGTCGTCCGCCGCGCCGCCCAGCGGACGGCCGAGGTCGGGCTTCTCGGCGATCAGCCGGAGCAGGTCGTCGGTCAGCGTCCCGTAGCGGCGCAGCAGGTGCTCGATCCGCGCGACGTGCAGGCCGGACCGCGCGGCGAGCCGGTGCCGCGCGTTCCACATCGGGACGAACCCGTCGCCGCCGACCAGCGCGACCCGGTCGGTGCAGGACTCGGCGATCCTGCCGTCCAGGCCGTGCACGACGGCGTCGATGGCGTCCTTGGCCATCACCCGGTAGGTCGTGAACTTGCCGCCCGCGACCAGCACCAGCCCCGGGACCGGGTGCGCGACGACGTGCTCGCGCGACAGCTTGGACGTCTCCTCGGTCTCGCCGGTCAGCAGCGGCCGCAGCCCCGCGTACACGCCCTCCACGTCGTCGTGCGTGAGCGGCGTGGTGAGGACGGCGTTGACGTGGTCGAGCACGTAGTCGATGTCGGCCTTGGACGCGGCCGGGTGCGCGCGGTCCAGGTCCCAGGCGGTGTCGGTGGTGCCGATGATCCAGTGCCGTCCCCACGGGATGACGAACAGCACCGACTTCTCGGTGCGCAGGATGATCCCGGTCGCCGAGTGGATCCGGTCCTTCGGCACCACCAGGTGGATGCCCTTGGACGACTTGACGTGGATCTGCCCGCGCCCGCCGACCAGCTCCTGGATGTCGTCGGTCCACACGCCGGTCGCGTTGACGACCTGCCTCCCGCGGACCTCGCCGGTGGTCCCGGTCTCCAGGTCGCGGATCCGCACCCCGGTGACCCGCTCGCCCTCGCGGAGGAAGCCGGTGACCTGCGTCCGCGAGGCGATCCGCGCGCCGTACTCGGCGGCGGTCCGCAGCACCATCATCACGTAGCGGGCGTCGTCCATCTGGGCGTCCCAGTACTGGATCGCTCCAACGAACGAGTCCTTGCGCAGGGACGGGGCCAGCTTCAGCGCGCCGCGCCGGGTGAGGTGCCGGTGGTGCGGGACGCCGCGGGTGCTGCCCATCTGGAAGGCCAGCGCGTCGTAGAGCGCCACGCCCGCGCCGAAGTACCCGCGCTCCCACACCCGGTGCATGGTCGGCAGCAGGAACGGCACCGGCCGCACCAGGTGCGGCGCGATCTGCTGGAGCAGCAGGGCGCGCTCGGTCAGCGCCTCCCGGACGAGCTCGAAGTTGTACTGCTCCAGGTACCGGAGCCCGCCGTGGATGAGCTTGGACGAACGGGACGAGGTGCCCGAGGCGAAGTCACGCGCCTCGACCACGGCGACCGACAGGCCGCGGGTGGCGGCGTCCAGCGCCGCGCCCGCGCCGACGATCCCGCCGCCGACCACGACGACGTCGTACTCCTCGCGGACCATCTCGTCGAGGGCCGCCGCGCGCTCGGCGGGCCCGAGCCGCGAGCTCCCGAGTGCGGTCACCGGTGATCCCGTCATCGTGTCTCCCCCTTGCACCCGGCCGTCAAGTCCGATTCCTACCCAACAGTAAGGAGCGTGCCACCCCCGAACCACCTCCGCCCCGCGTGTCAGGACGGCGCCGCCGCCCCCGCCGCCCCGACAATGGGACGCCGACGGGGGAGAACACACATGCGACGACCTGCCATGATCGCGCTCGCGACCGCCCTGCTGACCGGATCGGCCGCGGCACTGACCGGATGCGGAAATTCCCAGCGCGCATCCTCGACCCACGCCTCGGCCACCGCCACGGCCACGGCTTCCGGCCGCCACCACCCCAAGGCCCCGCGGAGCGCCCCAGCCGCCCCGGTGGCCACGGCCACCGGCCGATCCACGGTCACGCCCCCGGGCGCGGCCCACGCCCCGGCGACGACGGGCAAGGCGGCCCGTTCCGCCCCCGGTGCCCCGGCGCCCGCGCCCGCCGCACCTGGGGGACGGCCCCGGAGCGGCGGCACGGC
>NZ_JBFAOF010000041.1:0-19594 GCF_040675125.1 Spirillospora sp. NPDC049652
CGCTGCCCGGCCGGGAGCGCCGTTCGCGGCGCAGCCCGCGTGCACGGCGCCTTCGGGACCGCCGTTCGGCGGCGGCCCGGCCTACGCGGACGGACCCTCGTACGCCGACGGCCCCGCCTACGCCGACGGCCCTGCCTACACCAATGGACCTTCCTATACGGACGGACCGGCCATGCCGGCGCCGTTCCAGGACGGTCCGGCCCTGCCCTACCGCGAAGGGGCCCCGGCCATGCCGGACCCGTTCGCGCCCGCGCCGGCCGTGAACACGGGCGGATATCCCACCTTCCGTTAGGAGGCCGGGGGAGGCGCGGCGCTGCGGCGACTGCGCCGCAGACACCGTGTTCGGGGGCCTGGAACACCGGCGCCGCACGCCGCCGAAAGCAAAGCCCGGGAAGCAGGAATGCTTCCCGGGCTTTCGTGTGTTTGAGATGGGGTCCCCGGAACCTTAGGAGTCCTTGACCGGCTCGTCACCAGGTCGTGGGGGTGCTCAAGAGGCCGGATCGTGGTGTGATCCAGCCGACACCAAGGCGAAAGTAAAACGCCGAAAACCCTGTCCCGTAAGGGGTCAGGAAAGAAGATCTACCTTGTGAAAGGTAAAGAAGGCCAGGATTTGGCAGAACCATGGTATTGCCACGTATAGTGGGCCATGGCTTCGGGTCAAGAGCCATTGACCGGGCCTTTCCATAGCCGTCACGCCCCGTCCGCCAGACGGGGACCCCGGCACCGGAACGCGGACGTCCATGCAGCGTCCGCCCAGGTAGAGCCTGTGTGCCCCTGAGCCGGTGCCCTCCCGCACACCATTCGGATCCGCCGCCGCGCGGGTCGTCTTCGCGGTCCACCCGCGGTGTGCGCGCGGATTCTCCCTCCCGCAGTCGCGGGGCATTCAAGCGCGGGGTTTCCGTCACCGATGGCTCCTCCCGAGCGTCGTCTCGGGACCGTTTCCGAACTCCTTCCGGGCCCCCGCCCGGCCGGAAACGGCTGACCAGTCCGTCGAACAAAGGATTTCCATGCAGAAGCGTGCGCTCAACATCGCCATCACCGCTCTCACCGGCTCCACTCTGGCCGGGTTCCTGGTGGCGGGCGTGGCCATGGCAGGCGACGACACCCCCGACCGCGGCAAGCTCGCCGCGCAGCGCTCCGAGGCCGCGCTGAACCTCCCCCGCACCCAGGAGGAGACCGCGGTCCAGCAGAAGGTCGCGGCCGACAAGGCCGCGGGCGCCAAGAAGGCCCCCCAGGCCAAGAAGGCCGCGCAGCCGAAGGCGCTGCTGGCCGGCCGCACCATCGCGTCCTACTTCTGGGACGACGGCTCCGGCGTCAACGGCGACACCGGCGCCCCCGCCGGCGGCAAGCCGATGCAGAAGGGCCTGTTCGCCAGCCCGAGCTGGCCGCTGGGCACCAAGGTCAAGGTGAGCTACAACGGCCGCAGCGTCACCGGCTTCGTCGGCGACCGCGGACCGGGCGCCCCGTCCAGCAACGGCGTCATGCTCGACCTGGACACCTACACCTTCCGGTACCTACTGGACGGCCGTAAGCCGACCAGCAAGTACAACACCGGCACCGACGCGGGCCACCTGAACGGCGTCAAGTGGGAGGTCCTGTCCTGGGGCTCCGGCGCCGGCAGCCGGGGCATGCCGAAGGCCATGTGACGTCCGCCGCGAGGCGACCACTGAACGCGCGAAGGGCGTTCCACCGACTCCGAGTCGGCGGAACGCCCTTCGGCGTGTCCGGCCCCTGTGCGCGCTCGGTCCTGATCAGGGCTCTCCGCGCGGACACGCGAGGCGGCTGAGGCGTCCGGGCACGTCCCGACTCATGCGGGCCTCGCCGGACGACGGGAACGGCCGGGCGGATCGTTCCGGAGCGCCGAAAAGGTGTCCGGGAGGTCTGGCCTTCGGGCGGGGCGACCCTCCAGGATGGCGGAGGCGCCGTCCCCCAGCGGCCGTCCCCCGAGGGAGGTTCTCTGCCGTGACCGAACCGCCTGCCGCGGGCCCCGGGCCCGCCAGCAAGATCATCGCCGGCGTGCTGCTGGTCCTGCCGTTCCCCGTCTACCTCGCCGTCCCGTCCTACGCCAAGATCACCCCGCGGCTCGCGGGCTTCCCCTTCTTCTACTGGTGGCAGCTGCTGTGGGTGGTGCTGACCGCGCTCTGCATCGGCGCGGCCCACCTGCTGACCCGGCGGAGGGGCGGCGCCCGGTGAAGGACGTCAAGGGCCTCGAACTCGCGATCTTCATCTTCTTCTTCGCGGCCGTCACCGTGGTGGGGTTCGCCGCCGCCCGCTGGCGGCGCGGCCAGACCCTCATGCACCTGGACGAGTGGGGCCTCGGCGGACGCAGCTTCGGCACGTTCGTCACCTGGTTCCTGCTCGGCGGCGACCTCTACACCGCCTACACCTTCGTCGCCGTGCCCGCCGCGGTCTTCGCGGGCGGCGCGATGGGCTTCTGGGCGATCCCGTACGCCGCGATCGCCTATCCGATCGTCTTCCTCGTCGGGCCGAGGCTGTGGTCGGTGTCGCACCGGCACGGCTACGTCACCACCGCCGACTTCGTCCGGGGCCGGTTCGGGTCCCGGGGGCTGGGCCTGGCGGTCGCGCTCACCGGCATCCTGGCGATGATGCCGTACATCGCCCTGCAACTCGTCGGCATCCAGGCCGTCCTGACCGTGATGGGCGTCACCGGCTCCGGCCTCGCCCGGGACCTGCCGCTGTTCCTCGCCTTCGCGCTGCTGGCCGCCTACACCTTCACCTCCGGCCTGCGCGCCCCGGCGCTGATCTCCTTCGTCAAGGACACGCTGATCTACCTGACGATCATCGTGGCGGTGCTGTACATCCCGTCCAAGATCGGCGGCTGGGGGCACATCTTCGACGCCTCCCAGGCGTCCCTGGCCAAACCGAACCCGGCGACCGGCAAGCCCTCGGGGTCGCTGATCACCTCGAACATGACGCACTGGGCGTACGGGACGCTGGCGCTCGGCTCGTCGCTCGCGCTGTTCATCTATCCCCACACCGTGACCGGGGCGCTCGCCGCCGGACGCCGCGAGGTGATCCGCCGGAACGCGGCGCTGCTGCCCGCCTACTCGCTCGTGCTCGGCTTCCTGGCGCTCCTCGGCTACATGGCGCGGGCCACGCCCGAGGTGGCCCAGGGCGTCGCCAAGGCGAAGAACCCGCAGCTGGCGGTGCCGCTGCTGTTCGACCACGCGTTCCCGCAGTGGTTCACCGGGCTGGCGTTCGCCGCGATCGGCGTGGGCGCGCTGGTCCCGGCCGCGATCATGTCGATCGCCGCGTCGAACCTGTTCACCCGCAACGTCTACACCGCCTTCCTCCGCCCGGACGCCTCACCGGCCGAGGAGACCCGGGTCTCGCAGGTGACCTCGCTGCTGGTGAAGATCGGCGCGCTGGTGTTCGTGCTGGGCTTCGACAAGTCGCTGGCGATCAACCTGCAGCTGCTCGGCGGGATCTGGGTCGTGCAGACCTTCCCGGCCCTGGCGATCGGCGTGTTCACCCGCTGGTTCCACCGGTGGGGGCTGCTCGCCGGATGGGCGGTCGGCATGGCCTACGGCACCTGGACGGCCTACGGCACCTCGTCTCCGACGCAGAAGCACTTCGGGCAGTCGATCGCCGACATCCCGTTCGTCGGGCACACCGGGTATATCGCGCTCACCGCGTTCGTGTTCAACATCGCCGTCGCGGTGGTGCTGACCGCGGTGTTCCGGCTGGCCAAGGTGCCGGACGGGACGGACGCGACCGTTCCTTCCGACTACACGGCCGAGGCGACGGACCGTCCCGCCGGGCCGGACGACTCCGGTGATCCGGGCCGCGAGCTGACCCCCGCGGTGACCTGACGCGCAGGGCAGGTCCCGCACCGGCGGGTAAAGGGCAGGGCCCCGGAGATCCAAAGCGGATCTCCGGGGCCCTGCCCTTTACCCGCCGCCAGGGGCCGTCAGGAACCGTCGGCCATGAAGGCGTGAGCACGGCGGAAGAGGCCCAGGGTGATCGCGTGCAGCAGGTCGCCGGTCTCCTTGGGAGCCTTGCCGGCGCAGGCCCGGGCGTGCGTGCCCTCCAGGACGATGCCGAGCTTGAAGCAGGCCAGCACCGCGTACCAGGTGATCGACGACAGGTCCCGTCCGGCGACCGCCTCCGGCCGCTCGGCGTAGGCGGCGACCAGCTCGTCAGCCGACGGCAGGCCGCCCGCGGCGCCGAGCGGACCGGCCAGCAGCGCGCCCTCGTCGTCGCGGTCGGGCCAGGTGGCTAGCAGCCAGCCGAGGTCCAGCAGCGGGTCGCCGACCGTGCACATCTCCCAGTCGACGATCGCCGCGACCTGCGGGCCGTCGTGGGCGAACATGAGGTTGGCCAGGTGGTAGTCGCCGTGCATGATCCCGGGACGCCAGGTCGCAGGGCGGTTGGCCTCCAGCCAGGCGGCCACCGTGTCCAGGCCGGGGATCTCGGGGCCGGGATAGCCGTCCAGGGAGGAGTAGGACTCCAGTTCGGCCGTCCAGCGGGGGACCTGCCGCTCCAGGAAACCCTCCGGCTTGCCGAAGTCCCCGAGACCAGCGGCCTCGTGGTCCACCGCGGCCAGCGCGGACAGCGCGCGCGCCGCCGAGAGGCCCATCTCGTGCCGGATTCCGGCGTCGCCGGCGTGCAGGTCCGGGAGGGAGACCGTCGCGTTGAAGCCCTCGACCGGGGTCATCAGGTAGAACACTGCGCCGCCGAGGACGGTCTCGTCCGGGCAGGACGCGATGATCCGCGGGGCCGGGACGCCGGTGCCGTCCAGCGCGGACAGCACGCGGGCCTCGCGGCGCAGCACCTCGTTGGTGCGGGAGCGCAGGTGCTCGGGACCCCGCCTGAGGACGAAGTCGGTGCCCCCGCGCCGGAACCGGATCAGGACGTTCTGGGTGCCGCCGCTCAGCGGGGCGACCTCCTCGAACGGCCCGCCGGGCAGGCCCTGCCCGTCCATCCACGCGCCGAGGACGTCGAAGTCCACGACGGCGGGGTCGATCTGCTCGGGCTGCGGCACGGTCCGTTCCTTCCCTGCGGTCGTCTACCGGAGAGTAACAGCGGGTTCCTCCAGGTCGGCGACCGGCCCGGCCGGTGACCGGGCCGTCCCGCCCGGCGCTCTCGCGGGCCGTCCAAAAGCGGATGATCCGGACCTCCGTCCGGTGCTACGGTCGCCGTGCCGGCCGCGGGACTCCGGTGCGACTTCCGGAAACCGCCTTTACCGCGATCATTCGCTGCTCGCACCCCCACGCCCCGGCCGGCACCCGGACTCTGGAGCGCCATGACCGAGACGATCGCCGACCTGGTCGCCTGCGAGGACGTGCTGACCTTCGTCAACGCCGCGATCACCGGTACCGGGCAGCGCGAGTTCCACGACGAGGCGTTCACCCAGGAGCTGTCCCTCGGCTTCCTGCACCACTACATGCGGGAGAACTACCGCGAGCTGTACGCGGCGGCCCTGGCGCTGGACGTCAACGACCACAACGCGGCGCTGATCATCCGCGGCCTGCTGGCCACCGCGGGCGAGGCGGACCCCGACCGGCGCCGCCTGGAGGGGCGGCTCATCGCGCGCAGGCTGGAGCTGCTGCCGCCGCAGCGCGTCTACCGCCTGTTCCGCGCCCTGCGCCGCGACGGCGTCAACAACCGCCGGACCCGCGCGATCACCCGGGACTGGCTGCGCGCCCGCCCCGACCTGGCGTTCGACGCGGTCAAGTACCGCGGTGCGCTGAAGGACGCCGTCCGGCACGCGCACCTCGATCCGCGCGCTCTCCTCCCGCACGCTCCGGAGCACGTCCGCGACGAGATCGGACGGCTGCTCCACGGCGCGACCGGCCACCCCTTCACCACTCCGATCTTCGAGACCTGGCGGCAGGCGCACTACGCCCACGACGCGATCTACAAGCTGCCGTTCACCGTCGCCGAGGGGTTCGCCGCCCGGCACGGCATCCCGCGCACGCGCTTCCTGGAACGCGCCGAGAAGAACATGACCCGGCTGGAGCGTCTGCGCTACCAGGGACACGCGCGGGAGAACAAGGCCGCGATCGACATCGACCTGGCGACCGTGCCGCTGACCCGCCTGGCGACCTACGTGCTGTCGCTGCCGCTGGACGAGCGGTCGCGGCGCCGAGCGGAACTGACTCGCGCCCTCCGTGCCGCCGCCCGCCGCGCCGCCGGTCCCGACGCGGGCCGCTGGGGGCGCGTCGCCGCCGTCCTGGACGACAGCTTCTCCACGGTCGGCTCGGCCCAGAAGCGGCGGCGGCCGCTGGCCGTCGCGCTCGGCGGCCACTTCCTGCTGGAGGCCCTCGCGGGGGAGTACCTTCCGCTCTGGACGTCCGGCCGCGCCGACCCGCTGCTGCTGTACCCGTTCGGTCCGACGCCCCTCGGCGCCCGCCTCCTGGACGCCCTGGACACCGCGCCCGACCGCCTGGTGATCATCTCCGACGGCTTCGACAACGCCCCGCCCGGCCTGGCCGCCGAGATCCTGCGCGTCTGGCGGACCCGCCTCGACCCGGACCGCCGCGTCTCGATCACCCACCTCAACCCGGTCTACGACGCCGCGGGCTTCGACGTACGACGGCTCGCCCCGACCGTCCCCACGGCGGGCGTCCGCGACGCCGAGGACCTGCTGACGCTCGTCGAGCTGGCCCGCTTCGCCGAGGGACGCGTCGGACTGCCCGAACTCCGCGCCCACCTCGACGCCCGCATGGCCCGTTTCCTCGCCCCGAGCGCCGACACCGCCACCGACACCGACCCGACAACGCCGACGGACGCGCCATGAGGACCGACCTCCCGCCCGACCCCACCTGGGACGTCGCGCTCTGGCGCGGACCGGGCTGGATCCGCGAGGCCGGGCTCCGCACCATGCCCGCGCAGGTCCGGAACTCGATCCGGCTGGTCCCGCTGGTCCGGGACGAGCCGATCGAGGGGCTGCGGCTCGACCGCCGTGTCTACGACGAGCCGTCCATCGTGGCCGTCGGCGACCGCACCCACTACCTCTCCTATGTCCCGCACGCCTTCGTCGCCCGCTGGGACACCGGCGACGCGGCCACCGCCTCCTACGGGACGCGCCTGCTCGCGCGCGACGACAAGGGCATCGGGCCGCCCGGCCTGCCGATCAGGGTGCGCCGCCGCATGGCCCGGCGGATGGCGGGCGACCGGCTGCGCTTCCTGCCGCTGCACCTGGCCGTCGAGGGCTACCTGGCCCTGCATTTCGGCGGTCCCGAGATCGCGTGGGAGGAGTGGTCGCGGCGGGCACTCGCGTCCGGGCTGTCCCCGCGCGAGGAGAGCGCCTACACGGGCGCGCAGGTGGCGGGCCTGGCCGACGCGCTGCGGATCTTCGAGATCCACCCCGGCCAGTGCGGCGTGCTGGTGTACGTGGCGGACGCCCTGGCCAGCGCCTTCGTCGTCCCGCACCCGGACGACTACCGGGCGCTGCACGCCACGCTGGTCGAGGACCTGTTCGGCGAGCTGGTCTACCAGTACGGCAACCTCTGGCTGCCCGTCCGGGACCTCGCCGAGCCGATCGACGAGACGGCGGTCAGGACGCTGGCCGACCTGCGCGCCGAGGCCGAGCGGCGGACGCGCGGCTGGGCCGACTTCCACGACCAGGTCATGGCCGAGGAGGTCTTCGACGGCGGTGGGCGGTTCGAGGAGGTGCAGCGGATGCGGGACGCCCGGCTGTACCGGTTCCTGCCGTCGTTCACGCCGGGACGCCCCAACCACATCGGCGAGCAGATCACCGTGGGGCGGGGACAGGGGCAGCGGCTCGCCTACCTCAAGACGTTCCGGCTGTCCGAAACGCAGGTCCGGCGGGGGCACCTGCTGAGCCGGCTCGCGGCGCACGAGTGGCGGCTCGACGAGACCGCCGCCGCGCTCGGCGTCGGGGAGGCGGCGCTGGCACTGCGGCTGCAGAACGCGGGATTCGGATTCCTGCTGCGCCAGGACGTCCTCGACCACTACAGGGCCTCCGCCCGCCGCGGATCCCGCGGCGGCTGACCGCGGTCCGCGGCACAGAGGCCGCCCCATCGCCCGTCGGGATCTGAAGGCCCCGGCTCGGCCGCCACCGGTCCGCCCGCTGGTTGTACTCCGGCTGGCCGCTCACCGGCCCGGACCGCGAGGCGGGCCGGGCGCGATGAGGCTGATCAGTCGCGCAGCCCCGCGAACAGGTCGGTCTCGGGGAGCTCGGCGTCGACCCGGCTGTACCGGCGGACGAACGCCTCCGTGCCGAACACCGCCGCCTGGATCTCGTCCGGGAGGCGCAGCAGGAAGATGCTGTCGCCCTGGCTGGCGTGCGCCTCCAGCGCCTTGCGCTTGCGCCCGGCGTGGGCCGAGACGTCCACCACGGTGGTGATCAGCTCGTCCGGGGTGCCGAAGTCGTCGTCGAAGTCGTCGTCGATCGGGAAGCCGGCCCGCTGCGCCTCCTCGAGCATGCGCTTGATGCCCGAACGCGGCACCGCCGTCTCGTAGAACTTGCGCGGGATGCCGGTGCTCTCGGCCGCCGCGACCGCGATGCGGTGCGCCTGGATGTGGTCGGGGTGGCCGTAGTTGCCGTTGTCGTCGTAGGTGATCACGACGTCCGGGCGGTACTTCTCCATCAGCTCGGCGAGCCGGGCCGCCGCGTCCTCGACCGGGACGTTGGAAAATGCGCGCCGGTCCTGGTTGGCGTCCCAGCCGACCATGCCCGAGTCGCGGTAGCCGAGCAGTTCCACGTGCTCGATGCCCAGGATGGACGTCGACTCGCGCAGCTCGGCCAGCCGGGCCCGCGCCACGCTCTCGGCGTCGTGCCCCTCGTCCTGCGGCTTCAGTCCGTTCGCGTCATCGCCCTGCTCGCCGTTGGTGCAGGTCACCAGGACGGCGCGGTGGCCCTCGGCGGCGGCCTGCGCCAGGACCCCGCCGGTCCCGAGGACCTCGTCGTCGGGGTGGGCGTGGACCGCCATCAGGGTGAGTGGATGCTCCATCGTGCGGATACTCCTCGTCATGGGGGATGGCCGCCCGGTCCTGAGGACCGGGCGGCCATCCACTCTACGAGGCCCCTCCGACAGGGCCGGCTCCTAGAGTTCGCCGGCCGCTCCCTCGCGGGCGGCCGCGGCGACGCGGCGGCGCACGCAGAACCAGCCGACCACGAGGGCCGCGAGGATCACCGGGAGGGCCAGCACCGTCCGGTGCCCCTCGCCGTCGTAGTCGAACCACATCAGGACCACGACCGCCGCGAGGAACACCAGCGTGAGGACCTCGGTGTAGGGGGAGCCGGGCAGCCGGTAGGACGGCCGGGTCAGCTCGCCGCGCTCGCACCGCCGCACGAACAACAGGTGCGAGATCATGATCATCGTCCAGGTGCCGAGGATGCCGATCGCGGCCAGGTTCAGCACGATCTCGAACGCGTCCTTGGGCACCCAGGCGTTCAGCCCGACGCCGAGCACGCAGACCACCGCGGTCATCAGGATGCCGCCGTAGGGCACCTGGTGGCGGCTCATCCGGGTGGTGAACCGCGGCGCCGAGCCCGCCGTGCCGAGCGAGCGCAGGATCCGGCCGGTCGAGTACAGCCCGGAGTTCAGGCTGGACAGCGCCGCGGTCAGCACGATCAGGTTCATCACGTCGCCGGCGGCGGGCACGCCCAGCTTGGCCAGCACGGTGACGAACGGGCTGACGCCGTCGCGGTACACGTCGGTCGGCAGCAGCATCGCCAGGATCACGACCGACCCGACGTAGAACACCAGGATCCGCCAGACGATCGAGTTGATCGCCTTCGGCATGACCTTCTCGGGGTTCTCGGTCTCGCCGGCCGCGACGCCGACCAGCTCGGTGGAGGCGTAGGCGAACACCACGCCCTGGATGACCACCAGCATGGGCAGGACGCCCTTGGGGAAGATCCCGCCGTGGTCGAACATCAGGCCCGGCCCGGAGTCGTAGTCGCCGACCTTGTGCCCGGTCGCGAGCAGCACGATCCCGATCACCAGGAAGGCGACCAGCGCGCCGACCTTGATGATGGACGCCCAGAACTCGACCTCGCCGAAGAAGCGGACCGAGATGAGGTTCACGGTGAGCACGACCGTGAGGGCGATCAGGGCCAGCACCCACTGCGGGATGGGGGTGAACGCCTTCCAGTAGTGCAGGTACAGCGCGATCGCGGTGATGTCGACGATGCCGGTGGTGCTCCAGTTGAGGAAGTGCATCCAGCCGGCGACGTACGCGCCCTTCTCGCCCATGAACTCGCGCGAGTAGGAGACGAAGGAGCCCGAGGACGGCCGGTGCAGCACCATCTCCCCGAGCGCGCGCACGACCATGAAGGCGAAGAAGCCGCAGACGGCGTAGGCGATGGCCAGGGAAGGCCCGGCGCTGTGCAGGCGACCGCCCGCGCCGAGGAACAGGCCGGTCCCGATCGCGCCGCCGATGGCGATCATGTTGACGTGCCGGGTCTTCAGGCTCTTGCTGTAGCCCTCGTCGCCGGCGTCCACCACCGCGGTGCCGCCCGTCGTCGTGGTGCTCCGCGTCGTCGTGGTGCCGCCCGTCGTCGCGGTGTCTCCCGTCGCCGTGGCGCGCCCCGGCGGCGCCACGGGGGGCGCCGAGGCCCGGAGATCTTGGTCGCTCACGCTTCGTTGCCGCCTTTCCACGGGATGTGCTGGGTCACGGCCCGCTGAAGTTTCGGTCAGTAGCCCGAAACTGTCAAAACGTTGCCCAAAAACTCGGTAAGTAAAAGAGACTTGGATCACTCGCCGGCTCGTCGTACCGTTCCGCCATGGGAGCTGCGCTGGTGCTGGTGGACATCGACGGCGTGCTGAACCCCTCCCGCCGTCCGCACCGGCGATTCCGCCGCCACCGGGTCACGTCCGCGAGTCAGACCTTCCGGGTCTGGCTGGACGTCCGGCACGGCCGGATGCTGCGCGACCTCGCCGCCGACACCGGCGCCGAACTCGTCTGGGCGACCTACTGGCAGGACGAGGCGAACCTGTGGATCGGCCCCCGCATCGGCCTCCCCGCGCTCCCGTTCGTCCCCATCCCGCCGTTCCCCGGCATCGAGCAGGGGCGGAGTTTCGGGGCCTGGAAGGCGCGCCACGTCGCGGCCTGGACCGGCGACCGCGCCTTCGTCTGGTTCGAGGACGAACCGGACGCCGCCGCCTCGCTCGCCGCCGAACCCGGCGTCGGCGACCATCTGCTCGTCGGTGTCGATCCCGCCACCGGACTCACCGACGCGCACGTCGCGTCGGCCGCCGCCTGGCTGGCCGGCCGGCGGCCCCGCCCCAAGGAGAATCCATGAGTGCTCTCGCCGGACGCGTCGCCCTGGTCACCGGAGGGAGCCGGGGCATCGGCCGCGCCATCGCCCTCGGCCTCGCGCAGGACGGTGCGACCGTCGCCATCGCCTACCGGCGCGACGAGGAGGCGGCGCGCAAGACCGTCGCCGCCCTCGCCGACCTGGGCGTGGAGGGCCGCGCCTACCGGGCGTCGGTGGACGACCCGGACGACTGCGACCGCCTGGCCGCCGACATCGCCCTGGACTTCGGCCGCCTCGACGTCCTGGTCCACAGCGCCGGGGTCGCCAGCCGCGGCAACGCCGTCGCCGACACCGACCCCGCCGAGGTCGTGCGCCTGATGAACGTGCACGCGATCGGCCCGCACCACCTCACCCGGGTCCTGCTGCCGCTGCTGCGCGCCGCCGGACGATCGGACGTGGTCTTCGTGTCGAGCGTGATCACGGGCATCCATCCGCCGTTCAGCGCCCCCTACGCCATGGGGAAGGCCGCCATGGAGGCCCTCGCGCGCACGCTCGCGAAGGAGGAGCGCTCCGCCGGTATGCACGTCAACATCGTCGCTCCCGGCCTCGTGGACACCGATATGGGGCGCCGACTGGTGCGCGCCACCCTGGGGGTGGAGGACATCCGCAGGCAGGACCCGATGTCCCCCTACGGCCACGTCTGCTCGCCGGAGGAGGTCGCGAGCGTCGTCCGCTTCCTGGTCTCGGACGCCGCGTCCTATGTCACCGACCAGCGGATCGTCGTGGACGGCGGAACCTTCTGACCCTGGCGCGTTTCTCCAAGACCTCGGGGGCCCGCCCGGCTAGCGTTGGTGGCATGGTCGAACAAGCTATCGAAGGACGTTCCTGGTTCGGACCTGCGACGGAGGCGGTCGTCGGCATCGTCCGCCAGGTCCCGGGGGATCGGCTGGACGCTCCGACGCCCTGCTCCGACTGGGACGTCCGCACCGTCGTCAACCACGTGATCTTCTGGAACGGCCGGGCCGCCGGCGCCGCCGCCAAGGCCGAGCCCACCGGACCGGACGAGGACCACGACTTCACCGCCGAGCCCGGCTGGGCCGACCGGTTCGCCGAGCAGGCGGCCGCCACCGTCCGCGCCTGGCAGGACCCGGACGCCTGGACCGGGACCACCAGCCTCAGCGGCACCGGGCCGGGCATGCCCGCGCCGGTGATCGGCGGGATGATGGTGGGCGAGTGCGTCCTGCACGGCTGGGACATCGCCGCCGCGCTGGGGATCGACCCGCGCTTCGACCCCGCCCTGGTCGAGTTCTGCTACCGGAGCCTGTCGTCGATCGCCGACATGGGCCGCCAGTACGGCGCGTTCGGGCCGGAGGTCGCCGTCCCCGAGGACGCGCCGCTGCTGGACCGGCTGATCGGCCTGTCCGGCCGCGACCCCTACTGGAAGCCCTGATCGCGCCGAGGCCCTGACAACGCCGAGGCCCTGACCACGCCGAGGCCCTGACAGCGCCGGAGTCATGACCGCCCCGGAGGCCGGAACGCCGCGTCCGGAACGCCGGGGCGCGTCCGGAAACACCGGGGAACCCGTCCGGGAAGCCCGCGCCGCGCGGGGCGCGGTGCGCGAGCGGGGGCCGGAGCGCTCTACGCTGGGGGACATGTCTTCCGCGTCTTCGATCCGAGTACGTTTCGCGCCCTCGCCCACCGGCATGTTCCACGTGGGCGGCGCCCGGTCGGCCCTGTTCAACTGGGTGATGGCCAAGCAGTCGGGTGGGACGCTCGTGCTGCGGATCGAGGACACCGACGCCTCCCGCAACAGCCCCGAGTGGACCGAGGGAATCATCCGCGCGCTGGCGTGGCTCGGCATGGACGGCGGCGAGTACGAGGGCCCCTACTTCCAGTCCGCCAACGCCGACAAGCACGCCGAGGCCGCCGCCGCGCTCCGCGAGCAGGGCCGCGCCTACTACTGCGACTGCACCCGCGAGCAGATCGTCGAGCGCACCGGCGACCCGCACCGCGGCTACGACGGCTTCTGCCGCGACCGCGGCCTCGAGCCGGGACCGGGCCGCGCGCTGCGGTTCCGCACGCCGGACGAGGGCGAGACCGTGGTGGTCGACCTGCTGCGCGGCAAGCCGGTGTTCAAGAACTCCGCCCTGGAGGACTTCGTCGTCGCCCGCGCCGACGGCTCGGTCACGTTCCTGCTGGCCAACACCGTCGACGACATGAGCCAGGGCATCACCCACGTGGTGCGCGGCGAGGAGCACCTGTCCAACGCGCCCAAGCAGCAGCTGCTGTGGGACGCGCTGGAGGGCACCCCGCCGGTCTGGGCGCACGTCCCGGTCATCGTCAACGAGAAGCGGCAGAAGCTGTCCAAGCGGCGCGACAAGGTCGCGCTGGAGGACTACCGCGACGAGGGCTACCTCGCCGAGGCCATGCGCAACTACCTGATGCTGCTCGGCTGGGCCCCGTCCGGCGACCGCGAGATCGTCCCGTGGGACGTCATCGTCGACGAGTTCCGCATCGAGGACGTCAACTCCTCGCCGGCCTTCTTCGACGTCAAGAAGCTGCGCGCGATCAACGGCGACTACATCCGGATGCTGCCGGTGGAGAAGTTCGTCGCCGCGTGCCTGCCGTTCCTGGAGCGCGTCCCGTTCGAGGTCGACATGGGGGTGTTCGACCAGCTCGCGCCGCTCGCGCAGACCCGGGTCGCGGTGCTGTCGGAGATCGGGCAGATGATCGACTTCGCCTTCCTGCCCGAGCCGCCCTTCGACGAGCAGTCGTGGAAGAAGGCCATGAAGGAGCCCGCCGCGCAGATCCTGGCGGACACCGCCGAGGCCTACCGGGACGCGCCGTGGAACGCCGACGAGCTGAAGGAGCGCCTGGAGGCCGTCGGCACGGCCCACGGGCTGAAGCTGGGCAAGACCCAGGCGCCGGTCCGCGTCGCGGTGACCGGGCGCACCGTCGGGCTCCCGCTGTTCGAGTCGCTGGAGATCCTCGGCCGCGAGCGGACCCTGGAGCGGATCGAGGCCGCACGCGCCCGCCTGTCCGGCGAGGCGGCCGCGGCCGAGTGACCCGCGCCTCCCGGCGGGGTCACCGGAAGGTGATCTCGCCGGGGGAGTGGCCGGACGCGCACACGTAGCGCATCCGTCCCGGTCCCGGCACGCCCAGGTCCACGCGCGTCTCGCCGGTGACCGGCAGCACCACGTCCCGGTTGCGGCCGGGGATCGTGAACGCCCGCGTGTGGCCGTGGGTGTTGTTCGTCCGCAGCAGCAGCACGGTGTGCACGCCCGCGCGGGCCGTCAGCGCGGCCGGCCGGTACCCCTGGTCCAGCGCGTAGACGGTGATCAGCTGCGTTCCGGACGCGTCGGTGCTGACGAACCGGGCGGACGCGGCGGCGGTCGCCTCGGTCCCGCCCTCCGGCAGCCAGCCGCCCAGCCGAAGACCCGACAGCAGCGTCCAGCCCGCGACGGCCAGCAGCGCCACGGCGACCACGGCCGTCAGCCGCCCGCGCAGCAGCGTCAGCGCCCGCCCGACGGTCACTCCGACCAGCCCGAACAGCGGCGCGGTCCCGAGCACGAACCCGGCCATCACCGCGGCTCCGGCGAAAGGCGACCGGGACGACACCGCGAGCAGCTCGGCGGTCAGCGTCAGCGCGCACGGCACCAGCACCGTCGCCGCCCCGAGCACCACGGGACGACGCGTCCGGCCGGTCGGCGAAACCGGCGGCGCGCAGTGCGCCTGTTCCACGTGCTCCGCGGCCTCGCCGCCTTCGGTCTCCTTCGGGCTGCGCCTCAGCAATCGCCGCAACGGGCCGAAACCCACCAGGTCGAGCGCGAAGAGCACCATCAGCGCGGCCGCTCCGACCAATAGCATCGCCCTGATCCGAGGGCCCGGCTCCACCGCCGCGCCGGCCAGTCCCAGCAGAGTCCCGAGCGCAACGTGCGTGACGAGTTTGGCCGACAGGAACACCGCGACCGGTCGGACGGCCCGTGCCTCGCCGCGTACGGCCCCGGTCAGGAGCCCGAGCTGCACGGCAGCGCACGTCGTCCCGCCCGCGAGCAGTCCGGTGCCGAAGCCCGTGGCGAACAGTGCGGCGGCGTCCATGGTCCCCACCTCCGCAGCGGAACCCTCCCCACCGCCGCCCGCGACGACGCGTTCCCCAGGGTGATCATTGAGTCACCAATGAGGCGATATGACCACTCTTATGGGGCTATGGACGCTCGGAAGGAGTCTCCGCCGCGTCCGCGTCCGCGTCCGCGTCCGCGTTCCGGTCCGCGTCCGCGTTCCGGTCCGCGTCCGCGTTCCGGTCCGCGTCCGAGGCGGCCCCTCCATCGTCCCCACCGGCGGACGAACCCCCGCCGACCGGATCGGCACTCGTGCCGGTGTCGCCTCCCGAGCCAGGGAGAGCGCCCGGACCGGCCGTAGGGGAGACGCCGGGCATCGGCCCCGGGCTCGGAGTGGCGTTGAGGGCGATGGCCGCATCGGCGAGGCCGCGCTCCAACTCCTCCACATCGGCCCGCAACTCCTCCGGGACGCGGTCGCGCAGCAGCGCGACGCGTTCCCGGGCGACCGCGATCCGCTGCGCGGCGGGCCCGGCGGAGGGCGTCGCGCGCAGCAGCGCGCCCTGGTCGCGCAGCAGCGCCGCCTGCTCCCTGAGCTGCCGGTTCTTGTTGTGCAGGTCGACGAACACCGACACCTTGGCCCGCAGGATCCACGGGTCGAACGGCTTGGAGATGAAGTCGACCGCGCCCGCCGCGTAGCCGCGGAAGGCGTAGTCGGGGTCGCTGTCCACCGCGGTGAGGAAGATGATCGGCAGGTCGCGGGTCTTCTTGCGCCGCTTGATGTCCCGGGCCGTCTCGAAGCCGTCCATCCCGGGCATGATCACGTCCAGCAGGATCACCGCGTACTCGTCGGTGAGCAGCGCCTTCAGCGCCTCCTCACCGGACCGGGCCCGGACCAGGTCCTGGTCGAGCGAGCTGAGGATCGCCTCGAGCGCGACGAGGTTCTCCTCGCGGTCGTCCACGAGCAGGATCTTCGCCTTGTCGTCCACGCCTTGCCTTCCCGTTACGGCACCTGCTGATGGGCGGCGGCCGCCGGAGGCCCCGGCGCCCGCCCCGCCGCGCGGGACCGCCGGGGACGCGGCGTCAGCCGATGACCGAGCGGCCGAGCCACACCCGCATGACCTCCAGCAGGCGGTCGACGTCGACGGGCTTCGGCACGTAGTCCGACGCGCCCGCGGCGAGGCTCCGCTCCCGGTCGCCCTTCATCACCTTGGCCGTGATCACGATGATCGGCAACTCGGCGAACTGCGGCATCTCGCGGATCGCGGCCGTGGTGGCGTACCCGTCGAGGCCGGGCATCATCACGTCCATCAGGACGAGCGCGACGTCCGGGTTGCGGTGCAGCAGGTCGATGCCGGCCTGCCCGTCCTCAGCGTAGAACACCTCCATGCCGTAGCCCTCCAGCACGCTGGTCAGGGCGAACACGTTGCGGACGTCGTCGTCGACGATGAGCACCTTGCGGCCCGCGAGGATGGTGTCGGTGAAGTCGGCGGGCGGCTCGGACAGCAGGCCGCCGATCGCCGCGCCGCCGTTGTCGGCCGGGACCGTGTCCGGCAGGCCGGCCGCGCCCCGGTCCGCCGGCTCCGCGGGGGCCGGCGGCGAGACCGGCTCGGGAGCGGACGCGCCGTTCCCCGTTCCGCCGAACCCCGGGTCGGGCGCCGACAGCTCCGGAGCGGAGGAGGCCGATCCCTCCAGCGGGACGGCCGGACGCCGCCGGCCGTCCGGCTCGGCGTAGTGCGCGGGCAGGTACAGCGTGAACACGCTGCCCTTGCCCGGCTCGCTGCGGACCTGGATCTCCCCGCCCAGCAGCCGCGCGATGTTCCGGCTGATCGACAGGCCGAGGCCGGTGCCGCCGTAGCGCCGGTTGGTGTTGCCGTCCGCCTGGGTGAAAGGCTCGAAGATCACCTGGAGCTTGTCGGCGCTCACGCCGATCCCGGTGTCGATCACCCGGAACGCCAGCACGTCCGGGGTCTGCCACAGCGAGGCCAGGGCGAAGTCGGTGTCCCCGGCGGGTTCGATCAGCAGCCGCACCTGGCCCTCCGCGGTGAACTTCACCGCGTTCGACAGCAGGTTGCGCAGGACCTGCTGGAGCCGCTGCTCGTCGGTGAACAGCGTCTCCGGGACGCCGTCGGCGACCTCGGCGCCGAACTCCAGCCCCTTGTCCACCGCCAGCGGCCGGAACGTCGCCTCCACGTAGTCGACCAGCGCCGACACCGGCAGCCGCTGCGCGTGCAGCTCCATCTTCCCCGCCTCGACCTTGGCCAGGTCGAGGATGTCGTTGATCAGTTCCAGCAGGTCGGTGCCCGAGTCGTGGATGGTGCGCGCGAACTCGACCTGCTTGTCGGTCAGGTTGCCGCCGGGGTTCTCCGAGAGCAGCTTGGCCAGCACCAGCAGGCTGTTCAGCGGGGTACGCAGCTCGTGCGACATGTTCGCCAGGAACTCGGACTTGTACTGCGAGGACACCGCGAGCTGCTCGGCGCGCTCCTCCAGCGTCCGGCGGGCCTGCTCGATCTGGAAGTTCTGGATCTCGATCGCCCGGTTCTGCTGGGCCAGCAGCGCCGCCTTCTCCTCCAGCTCGGTGTTGGAGTGCCGCAGCTCGCCCTGCTGCCGCTGCAGCTCGTCCGAGCGCTCCTGCAGCTCCTGCGCGAGCCGCTGCGACTCGGTCAGCAGCGCCTCGGTGCGGGTGTTGGCCCGGATCGCGTTCAGCGTCACCCCGATCGTCTCGATCAGCTGGGTGAAGAACGCCAGGTGGACGTCCGTGAACCGGGAGAACGAGGCCAGCTCGATCGCGCCCAGCACCTCGTCCTCGAACACGATCGGCAGCACGATCACGTTCACCGGGGACGCCTCGCCCAGCCCCGAGCCGATCTTGACGTAGTCGGTGGGGGCGCCGGCGATCAGCACCGTCCGGCGTTCCAGCGCCGCCTGCCCGACCAGGCCCTCGCCGGGCTGGAAGCGCACCCCCCGCAGCCGGTCCCGGGGGATCCCGTACCCGGCGATCAGCACCAGCTCCCGCTCACCCGGCTGCCCCTCGGCCAGGTAGAACGCGCCGAACTGGGCGCTGGCGGTCGGGGTCAGCTCGTTCATGATCAGGTTCGCGACCTGGTAGAGGTCGCGGTGGCCCTGCATGAGCCCGCCGATCCGGGCCAGGTTGGTCTTCAGCCAGTCCTGCTCCTCGTTCGCGCGGGTCGTCTCGCGCAGCGTGGTGACCATCAGGTTCACGTTGTCGGACAGCTCGGCGACCTCGCCGCGCGCCTCCACCGTGATCGTCCGGGTCAGGTCGCCCCGGGCCACCGCGCTCGCCACCTCGCCGATCGCCCGCACCTGCGTCGTCAGGTTGGACGCCAGCTCGTTCACGCTCTCGGTCAGCCGCTTCCAGGTGCCCGACACGCCCTCGACCTCGGCCTGCCCGCCGAGACGCCCCTCGGTGCCGACCTCGCGGGCGACGCGGGTGACCTCGGAGGCGAACGACGACAGCGTGTCCACCATCGTGTTCAGCGTCGTCTTCAGGGACAGGATCTCGCCCTGCGCGTCCACGTCGATCCGCTTGGTCAGGTCGCCGTCGGCCACGGCCGTCGCCACCTGCGCGATGTTGCGGACCTGGTAGGTCAGGTTGGACGCCATCCCGTTGACGTTGTCGGTGAGGTCCTTCCACATGCCGCCCGCGCCGGGCACGCTCGCCTGGCCGCCGAGGCGTCCCTCGGTGCCGACCTCGCGGGCGACGCGGGTCACTTCGTTGGCGAAGGCCGACAGGGTGTCGACCATGGTGTTGATGGTGTCCTTGAGCTGCAGGATCTCGCCCTGCGCGTCCACGCCGATCTTCTTGGTCAGGTCGCCGTGCGCGACCGCCGTGGTGACCTGGGCGATCCCGCGCACCTGGACGGTCAGGTTGTTCGCCATCGAGTTGACGTTGTCGGTGAGGTCCTTCCACATCCCCGACACCCCGTGCACCTTCGCCTGGCCGCCGAGGCGTCCCTCGGTGCCGACCTCGCGGGCGACGCGGGTGACCTCGTTGGCGAAGGCCGACAGGGTGTCGACCATGGTGTTGATGGTGTCCTTGAGCTGCAGGATCTCGCCCTGCGCGTCCACGGTGATCTTCTTGGTCAGGTCGCCGCCCGCGACCGCCGTCGTCACCTGCGCGATGTTGCGGACCTGGTAGGTCAGGTTGGACGCCATGCCGTTGACGTTGTTGGTCAGGTCCTTCCAGACGCCGCTCACGCCCGGCACCCGCGCCTGCCCGCCCAGACGCCCCTCGGTGCCGACCTCGCGGGCGACGCGGGTGACCTCGTCGGCGAAGGCCGACAGCGTGTCGACCATCTGGTTCACCGTCGACTTCAGCTGCAGG
>NZ_JBFAOF010000042.1:0-19574 GCF_040675125.1 Spirillospora sp. NPDC049652
CCACGGCCAGGCCGGCGGGGGACACCCGCAGCCGGGGGCGGTCCCGGTCGTGCAGCCAGTAGCCGCCGAGCCCGGCGACCAGCCCGGCCGGGATCGTCCAGCTCGCCGTCGCGACGAACCCGCCGAGGTCCGGGCCGAGCCAGGCGGCCCCGACGACGGCGACGATCTCGGCGAGCAGCAGGCTCAGCCCGTAGGTGGCCAGCCGGGACCGGCGCGTCGCGTCCAGCAGGACGCCGGGCGCGTCGGCCGGGGACGCCAACGCGGGCGGCCGGATCGGCTCGGCCGTGAGGGAGGCGGCTCCGGTCTCGGACTCGACGCCGGAGGCCAGGGCCGGAGCCGTGAGGGCGTCGAAAGCGGCCTTCGTCGTCGCGTCCTCGGCGGTGGTCGCGGCCGCGTCCACGGCGGTGGTCTCGGACGCGGGGAGAGCGAGGGTGGACATCGCCGAATGGAACGCCGCGTTCAGGTACGCGTCGTACTCGGCGTCGTTCACTGGCAGGCCCTCGCGGCGGGCGGCCTCGCGCAGGTCGGTGCGCGAGATGCGCAGCGCCGACAGCGGCGCGGCGAAGAACTCGTCGCCGTCGGAGTCGTACAGCCGGACCCAGGCGTGCCCGGCGATGGTGAGCAGCTCGATGCCGCCGAGCCGGTCCTCCGGCATCCGCAGCACGACGTCGCCCGCGGCGTCGGCCCAGCCGAGCCCGCCGTCCTCGACGACCAGCCGTCCGCCGGGCACCCGCGCGAAGATCTCCGGCAGTCCCTCCAGGCCGTACTCGGGCGAGCGCGGCGCCCGCGCGCCCGGCGTGACCACGCGGTAGCCGCGGTCGGCGAGCGCGTGGGCGAGCTGGAAGGCGTCCAGGCCGTGCGCGGGCAGCCGCGCCAGCAGCCGCAGCCGGTGGTCGAACGCGAGCACCGACAGCTCCGACCGGCGGGGCCGTCCGGTCAGGGAGTCGGCCCGCAGGCCGGGCCCGATGACCAGCGCCGCGACCTCCGAGGCCGGCACGCTCAGTGCCCCGCGCGCCGGGACCACGCCCCGGGCCTCGGGGCTCGGCCGCCGTCCGGTGGGCCGGGAGACGGTCACGGCCCCGGCGCGGCCGGGACGCCGGGAACGCCCGCGGCGGGGACGGCGGGAGACCTCGACGGTGTCGCGGTCGATCGTCCAGACCGTCCGGGCGGACGCCAGGGAGCGGCGGCGGGACGCGTGCACGGCGGTCAGCGAGGCCAGCACCCAGCAGGCCGCCGCGACCCGGACGCCGAAGCCGAGGGAGCCGTCGGCCGCCAGCCGCAGCACCATGACCAGGCCCAGCGCGCCGGACAGCCAGCCCAGCAGCCGGACGCGCCGGCGGGACGGCACCGGGTCGGCCGAGGCCAGCACGGCGGGCTCCGCCGGGGCCGGCGCGGCGTCGTCCGCGACGTCCTCGTGCGCGGCGGCGAGCAGCGCGGCCTCCTGGTCGAGCAGCCGCCGCTCGGCCGCCAGGTCGCGGGACGGGCCGAGCGGGATGACCACCTCGGCGTCGTCGTCCTCGTCGTCGGGGTCGGGGCCGGGCGGGCGGCCCGGCTCCTCCAGGGCGGGATCGAGCAGGTCGGAGACCTCGCCGTGCACCAGCCGCACCGGGACGCCGAGCCGCCGCGCGGTGACGAACAGCGCCAGCGGCTCCAGGCCGAGCGTCGGCAGCGGCCCGATCGCGGCGGTGCCGAACCGGTGCTGGACGACCAGCACGCCGTCCCCGGTGGTGATGCCGAGACCCTCGATGCGGTCGCGTTCGTAGCGGGCGAGGACGGCGCCGTCCGGCCCGAGCCGCTCCAGGCCGCGCTCCGACAGCCGCCAGTAGGACGGTCCCCGGTGCCGCGCCGCCCACGGCAGGACGGCCGCGACCGCCCCCGCCGCCCAGGGCCCCGCGGCCATGGCGAGGACCAGCGCCGCCCACAGCCAGCCGGGACGCACCGGCGCGAGCGCCGCGGCCACCGTCAGCAGGACGAACGGCCCCGGCGCGACCGGGCGAAACCGGCCGCCGAACCCGTGCAGGCCGACCAGCTCATGTTCCACAGTCCGCATCCTCTCGCGGGAACCGCCGGGCACGTAGTCTCCTTTTGCCATCCGGTGGCCGTTCTGCCGGTCGGCGGGGGGTTTGCGGCGGCTCAGCGCCGCCGCCGGACCAGGCCGTAACCGACGAGCGCGGCGATCCCGAGGACCAGGATGAGCGCGACCCGCCTGCCGCCGGTGTGTCTCAGCCGTCCCTCGTCGTGATCGTCCTTCCCCGCGGGCGGGGAGCTCAGACCGCGGGGGTCGGGCGGCGGGGTGGCGCCGGTGACGGCGTCCGCGCCCGTCAGCGGGACCTGGTACACCGGCTGCGCGTCGCCCTCCGAGCCGGTCAGCAGGGACGTGCCGTCCGGGGTGTAGGTGACCGACTCGCCCTGCTCCTGCGAGGGCAGCGGGATCGAGTGGGACTCGCCGGGCGTGCCGTCCGGCTTCATCCGGTAGACGCGGGCCCCGAAGTAGGTGCGGATGACGAAGCTGTTCCCGTCCGGGGCGAACGCGCCGTCGGTCGCGATCGGCGGGGCGCCGCCGATCCGGCGCAGCGTGTTGTATCCGCTGGTGGAGAGCTTGGCGGGGGCCTCGTAGAGCGCGCCGGACATGAGCTTGCTCGCGATGTACAGCCGGTTCGTGCGCGGATTGATCATCATCGTCTCGGCGTTGCGCGGCCCGTCGGCGTACCGGAACCGGAACGCGGTCGCCTCGACCGTCCGGTCGCGCAGGACGAGCGGTTCGGTGATCCGGTAGACGGTCACCGAGGGCCAGGCCCCGCCCAGGTTGTCGCCGATGTCGGCCACGAAGATCGCCGGACGGCCCCGGTCGTCGCGGCCCATCGCGATGGCCTCCCAGTCGCGGCTCTTCGCGCCCGCCAGGGTCAGCACGGCCCGCACGCGCCCGTCGGGGCCGATCGCGAAGATCTGCGCGCTGCCGCCCGAGTCGTTGTGCGTGTAGACGACGCCGGGGTGCGCGGTGCTGGCCGCCAGCCCGCTCGACTCGGTGATCCGCTCATCGTCGATCTTGAACGCGACGCGCGCCCCGCCTGTTCCCGCCGGTCCGGACGGAGCGGACGGGGAAGGGACGGACGGGGCGGGGGAGGACGAGGGGGAGCCGGCGGCCGTGGCCGGAACCGGCCAGAGCGCGCAGGACGCGACGGCGAGCGCCGACACCGACGCGGCGACCCGGTTCAACGCGGCACGACCCGGCTCAACGCAGCACGGAGCCGACGACCACGGCGAGCACGAGCGCGGTCAGCACGGTCGGGAGCAGCCATCGGGGCGCGCGGTTCACGCTCCGAGCTTATTCGGCCCCGACCGGGGCTCGAACCGGCCGGTCATGAGATACGTCTCATCGAACATGTGCGGATTGTTCGGGCTGCTGCGCGCGCCCGCCGCGGTCCATCCGGAACGCGCGTCGGACGTCGTGGTCACCCTGGGAACGCTCGCCGAGGAACGCGGCTCCGACTCGGCGGGCCTGGCTCTGCTGACGGGCCGTCCGGCCGGGCGGGACGCGGCGCCGCTGTCCGGCGCGGCCGGCGAGCGGAGCAGCGACCTGGTGCACGACGGCTGCCGGGTGGTGAAGGGCCGCGGCGCGTTCTCCGGTGTCTGGCGGCACGACCTGCTGGCCGAGCTGGACGCCGCGCCCGTCGTCCTCGGCCACACCCGCTGGGCCACCCAGGGCACCCCGCACTCGCTCGCCAACGCCAGCCCGCTGGTCGTCGGGGGTGACGCGGCGGCCGGGCCGCACGCCGCCCGCGCGGCCGGGATCGTCGCCACGCACAACGGCGACGTGGAGGCCGGTGCGTTCCGGGCCCGCTTCGCGCCGCCCGCCGCGACCGGCGGCACCGACTCCGAGCCGGTCTTCCAGGTGCTCGCGGGCCACGCGTCCGTGCCCGACGTCGTCGCCGTGCTCACCGCGCTGGTCGGCCGCGCCGCCCTCGCCTGGGTCGACCGGGCCCGTCCCGGCACCGTCCACCTGGCCCGCGCGGCCCTCAGCCCCCTCTCGGTGGCCGTGGACGTCGAGCGGAACCTGTACTGGGCGTCGAATCCGAAGTGGTTCCGGCTGGCCGAGCGGCACACCAGCGTCCGGTTCGCCTCCATCGTGATGCTCCGCGAGGGCACCTACCTGCGCCTCGGCCCGCCGCGTCCCGGCGCGTGCCCCGAGGTCCTCACGGGCGCGGGCTTCATCCCCACCGCGCGGGCCTTCGACCTCGACGACCGCGTCTGGACCGGGTTCACTCGGTTCGACGAGGCCCGTGACCGCGCGGCGCTCCGGCACCGCGTCGCGCCGCTGCTGCCGTCCACCCCGGACGACCGCGCCGCCGCGTCGCCCGCCACCGTCGCCTGACCTGCGGGAACCCGCGGGAAAACGGGAAGGGGCGGGACGCCCGCCGGCGCCCCGCCCCTCCCACCGGGTCGGATCAGAGGTGCTCGACCACGTACTCGATGCACTGGGTCAGCGCCTCGACGTCGGCCGGGTCGATGGCCGGGAACATCCCGATGCGCAGCTGGTTGCGGCCCAGCTTGCGGTAGGGCTCGGTGTCCACGATGCCGTTGGCGCGCAGGACCTTGGCGACGGCCGCCGCGTCGACCTCGTCGGTGAAGTCGATCGTGCCGACGACCTGCGAGCGCTGCGCCGGGTCGGCGACGAACGGCGAGGTGTAGGAGGTCTTCTCGGCCCAGGTGTAGAGGCGCTGGGACGAGTCGGCGGTGCGGGCGGTGGTCCAGGCGAGGCCGCCGTTGCCGTTCATCCACTCGATCTGCTCGGCGAGCAGCAGCAGGGTGGCGACGGCCGGGGTGTTGTAGGTCTGGTCCTTGACGGAGTTGTCGACGACCGTCTTCAGGTTGAAGAACTCCGGGATGTACCGGTCGGACGCGGCGATCTCGTCGATCCGGGCCAGCGCCGCCGGGGAGGCGAGGCCGATCCACAGGCCGCCGTCGGCCGCGAAGCACTTCTGCGGCGCGAAGTAGTAGACGTCGGTCTCGCTGACGTCCACGGGCAGACCGCCCGCGCCGGACGTGGCGTCCACGAGCACCAGGGCCTCGTCCGCCGAGGTGCCCTCCGGACGCCGGATCGGCATCGCGACGCCGGTGGAGGTCTCGTTGTGGGTGAGGGCGTAGACGTCGATGCCGTCCTCGGCGCGGGCCTCGGGGTGCGAGCCCGGGTCGGCAGAGATCACCGACGGGTCGTCCAGCCACGGCGCGCCCTTGGTGACCTTGGCGAACTTGCTGGAGAACTCGCCGAACGCCAGGTGCTGCGACCTGGACCGGACGAGCCCGAACGCGGCGGTGTCCCAGAAGCAGGTGGTGCCGCCGTTGCTGAGCAGCACCTCGTGGCCGTCCGGGAGGGAGAACAGGTCGGCGAGCCCGGCGCGGACGCGGCCGACCAGCGACTTCACCGGCTTCTGCCGGTGCGAGGTGCCCAGGTAGGTGTCGCCGGACGAGGCGAGGGCGGCGAGCTGCTCGGGACGGACCTTGGACGGCCCGCAGCCGAACCGGCCGTCGGCGGGCTTCAGATCGGCGGGAATGACAAGGGAAGGATTCGCGCTCTCGGTCACGCTCCGGAGCCTACCGAGCGGCCCCGCAAGATCGCCGGTCGGACCACATGGCGAGACGCTTCTCACCTGTGCCGCTGATGCGTGCCGGCCGCGTCAGCGGGTGCGGCGGCGGCGCCAGAGCGCGAAGCCGACCAGGAGCAGGACGCCCAGGACGCACAGGCCCGCGTTCACGGCGGGCGGGTAGACCCAGTCGTCGCCGCGCTGCCGGGCCTCGTGCGCCGTCCGGGCCGAGTCGTAGCCGAGGAAGGCGAGGAAGAGCGCGAGGACCCAGAACGCGACCCGTCCGGCGGCCGCGTTGGTGCGGCGCCGGCGCTCCTCGCGTTCGGCCTCCAGCCGCCGCAGTTCCGCGGCGGCGGCCGTGGACCCCCCGGAACCGGGGCGCTGCCCGCCCGACCCGTCCAGCCCGGGACCGTCCTGCGCCGGCCCGTCCGGCACGGGCGTGTCGGTACGGACCGGCGCGGACGGGCCGATGTCACCCTCGAGCGGTTCGTCTTCCATGGATGGAGAGGGTAGGCACGAACAAGGCCCCTGGAGAAGGACCAGGGGCCTCACGTGCCGCGCGCCCGGGGGCCGCAGGCGGGAGGATCAGGCCGTGTAGCGCTTGACCGCGTCCGCGGCGCCGGCCACGTCGTCGATCGAGCGGGTGCCCGGACCGGTGTAGCGGGCCGACGGGCGGACCAGGCGGCCGGTGCGCTTCTGCTCCAGGATGTGCGCGGCCCATCCGGCGGTGCGGCCGCAGGTGAACATCGCGGGCATCATCGCGGTCGGGACCTCGGCGAAGTCCAGGATGACCGCGGCCCAGAACTCGACGTTGGTCTCGATCGCGCGGTCCGGACGGCGCTCGCGCAGGACGGCGAGGGCGGCGTCCTCCAGGGCCTTGGCGGCCTCGAAGCGCGGCGCGTCCAGCTCCTTGGCGGTGCGGCGCAGCACGCGGGCGCGCGGGTCCTCGGCGCGGTAGACGCGGTGGCCGAAGCCCATCAGCCGCTCGCCCGAGTCGAGGATGCCCTCGACCACGCGGCGGGCGTCGCCGACCTGCTCGACCTGCTCGATCATCGGCAGCACGCGGGCCGGGGCGCCGCCGTGCAGCGGACCGGACATCGCGCCGATCGCGCCCGAGACGGACGCGGCGACGTCCGCGCCGGTGGAGGCGATGACGCGGGCGGTGAAGGTGGAGGCGTTCAGGCCGTGCTCGGCGGCGGAGACCCAGTAGGCGTCGATGGCCTGGACGTGCCGCGGGTCGGGCTCACCGCGCCACTGGATCATGAACCGCTCGGTGATCGTCTTGGCCTCGTCCACCCGGGACTGCGGGACGACCGGCACTCCGACGCCGCGCGCGGACTGGGCGACGAACGACAGCGTGTTCGCCGATACCAGCGCGAGGTCGGCGCGGGCCTGCTCGTCGGAGATGTCGAGCAGCGGCCGGAGGCCGTAGCGGGGCGCGAGGGCCGGCAGCCCGGCCTGGGCGTCCACCCGGACGTCGCCGGAGACGACCGGCAGCGCCAGCGGGGGAGCCGGGGTCAGCCCCGGGTCGAAGGAGTCGTCGACCAGCAGGCCCCAGGCGTCGCCGAAGGAGACGCGCCCGACGAGCTCCTCGATGTCGACGCCCCGGTAGCGGAGGGCGCCGCCCTCCTTGTCCGGTTCGGCGATCTCGGTCTCGAAGGCGACGACCCCCTCAAGACCGGGTTTGAAGTCGGACATGTCGTCCTGCCTTTCGTCCCCATGAGTGATAAGGCGGTGCCGTGCCATTGAACCCTGTCCGCCCTACTGGCTGGTACCCAGGCCCCTGTGAGTTGCACAATGCCCAGGTGAGAGGCTCGAACGATGTGAATGCGCCCGATCCCGCACGGCTCCGGGAATCCTACGCAGGCGGAGAACTGGCGGAGGAGGGCCTCCCCGCGGAGCCGCTTCCCCTGTTCGCGGAATGGTTCTCCGCGGCCGCCGCGGTGGGGCTCGCGGAGCCCAACGCGATGGTCGTGGCGACGGCGACCCCCGACGGCGTGCCGTCCGCGCGGACCGTCCTGCTGAAGGGCTTCGGCCCGGACGGCTTCCGGTTCTTCACCAATCTGGAGTCGCGCAAGGGACGCGAACTCGGCGCGAATCCGCGCGCCGCGCTCGTCTTCCCCTGGCACGCGATGTACCGGCAGATCCGGGTGGAGGGGACGGTGGAGGAACTGCCCCGCGAGGACGTCCGCCAGTACTTCGACAGCCGTCCGCACGGGTCCCGGATCGGGGCCTGGGCGAGCCGCCAGTCGGCGGTGGTCGAGGACCGGTCGGAAGTCGAGGACCGGTACGCGGCGTTGTCGGAGCGGTGGCCGGACGAGGTCCCGCTGCCCGACTTCTGGGGCGGCTACCTCGTCGTCCCGGTGGCCGTCGAGTTCTGGCAGGGCCGGCCGAACCGGCTGCACGACAGGATCAGGTACCGCCGTGAAGGCGGCGAATGGAAGGTCGAGAGACTCTCCCCGTGAGCTCCCCCGAACAACAAGAGACCCAGCCCCGGCTTCGCGAAGAGATCCCCCCGGCGATCCTCCCGGAGGACACGCCCCCGGACCCCGCCCAGCCCCTCGACCCGGCCGGGCCCGCGGACCCCTCGTCCGCCGGGACGGCCGAAAGCGCCGAGACCCCCGACGCGGCCGGGCAGGACACGACGCCGCGCTGGCGGCGCGTGGCGATCGACACGCGCCCGCTGGCGCATCCGGCGTACCGGCGGCTCTGGATGGGCCAGGGCGTGTCGTTCGTCGGGTTCCAGGTGACGTCGGTCGCCGTGCCGGTCCAGGTCTACAACATGACCCACTCGTCGCTCTGGGTGGGCGTGCTGGGCATCGCCAACCTCGTCCCGCTCATCGTCTTCGGGCTGTGGGGCGGCGCGGTGGCCGACCACATGGACCGGCGCAAGCTCCTGCTCATGGCGTCCGTCGTGTCGTGGGCGGCGACGCTCGTCCTGGTGCTCCAGGCGCTGGCGCACGCCGACAGCCTGGCGCTGATCATCGCCGCGGTGGCCGTGCAGGCGGTCGGGTTCGCGGTGTCCTCGCCGACCCGGGGCGCGATCATCCCCCGGCTGCTGGACGAGTCGCTCGTGCCGTCCGCCAACACGCTGAACTTCACCGTGCAGACCGTGGGGACGCTGTGCGGGCCGCTCCTCGCCGGGCTGATCCTGGCGCACTGGAGCTATCCGGCCGCCTACGCGCTGGACGCCGTGCTGTTCACCGTCGGCCTGTACGCGGCGGCGCGGCTGCCCGCGATCCCGCCGCTCGGCGGCGCGGGCGTGCTCGGGCTCCGCTCGGTGGTGGACGGCCTGCGCTTCATCGTCACCCAGCCCGTCCTGCTGATGTCGTTCGTCGTGGACCTGATCGCGATGGTCGTCGCGATGCCGCGCGCGCTGTTCCCGGAGATGGCCGAGACGCGGTTCGGCGGCGAGTCCGCGGTCGGCTGGCTGGTCGCCGCGATCGGGTTCGGGGCGCTGCTCGGGGGCCTGGTGTCCGGCTGGATCGGCCGGATCCACCGGCAGGGCGCGGCCCTGGTCGCCGCCATCGCCGTCTGGGGCGTCGCGGTGGCCGCCGCCGGGCTCGCGCACGCGCTGTGGCTGGCCTTCCTCCTGCTCGCGGTGGGCGGCGCGGCCGACCTGGTGTCGTCGGTGTTCCGGCAGTCGATCCTGCAGACCTACGCGCCGGACGAGATGCGCGGCCGGCTGCAGGGGGTGTTCACGGTGGTCGTCGCGGGCGGGCCGAGGCTGGGCGACCTGCGCGCCGGGGCCGTGGCGTCGGCGACGGGCGCGGGCGCGTCCTGGGTCGGCGGCGGGCTGGCGTGCGCGGTCCTGGTGGTGGTCGTCGGGCTGGCCGTGCCGTCCCTGATGACCTACGACACACGCGGCTGACCAGGCTCCCGGCCGCCGGCCCGCCGCCCGCCCGCCGCCCGGCCGCCGCCCGGCCGTGGCCCGGAGGCGGCCCGGGGGCGTGCCGGCGGGAAGAGGCGGCGGCGCCCGGACGTTGTGCCGTACCCGGTCTCGGGACCGGGCATCGGGGATCTTCGCTCGCCCCGGCCGGGAACGGCCGCAGCAAGTAGACTCGATGGTCACAACACTGGAGGGAGCTCGTGACCTCACACGGCCTGATCGACACCACGGAGATGTACCTCCGGACGGTGTTCGAGCTCGAAGAGGAGGGGATCGTCCCCCTCCGCGCGCGCATCGCCGAGCGCCTCTCGCAGAGCGGCCCGACGGTGAGCCAGACGGTCGCCCGCATGGAGCGGGACGGCCTGCTCAGGGTCGAGGGGGATCGGCACCTGGAACTCACCGACTCCGGCCGGAGCCTGGCGGTGTCGGTGATGCGCAAGCACCGGCTGGCCGAGTGCCTGCTGGTGAACGTGATCGGCCTGCCCTGGGAGGACGTCCACATCGAGGCGTGCCGGTGGGAGCACGTGATGAGCGAGGAGGTCGAGCGGCGGCTGGTCGCGCTGCTGGACAACCCGACCATGTGCCCGCACGGCAACCCGATCCCCGGGCTGACCGACCTCGGCGGCCACACCGAGGCCGACGGGGCCCCGGTGGTCCCGATGGCGACCGCGGCCTCCGAAATCGGGACAAAGGCGATTGTTCGGCGTATTTCCGAACAGGTGCAGAGTGACAGCGATCTGATGCTTAGACTCAAGCAGATCGGGATACAACCGGGACGAGAGGTGACTCTTCGGACGACCGACGACGGGGTGCGGGTGGTCTGTGACGACGAGACGGACGGCCCGGAGAGCGAGCTGCCGGCCGACATCGCCGGACACGTGTTCGTCAGCCGCCGCTGACGGCGCGGCCCATGCCCCCATGGGCGGAGCCACACCAAAGATCTCCGTTCCGTCGCCACGAACCGGCGCGTCCGGCGCGCCGGATCGTCGTTCAATACCTCAGGTGGCGTCCGGCGCGGGTCGGCCAGACCGTCCGCCCCGGGACGCTTCGCGCGGAAGGGCTGTGGTGAGCGGACGAACGGAGACCGGCGAGGCCGGAACGGACCGCGGCGGGGCGGCACGCCCCGTCCCGGGCCGGCGCGCCGACTTCCCCCGGGGGAGTGGCGGATCATGACGCGCTGGGGTGACGCGCCCTTCGAGGCGCTGCTGCCGCCCGAGACCGTCCTCGCCCAGATGGAGATGGCGGTCGTGGTGTGCGACCGGTTCTCCAACGTCATCTACGGCAATCCGTTCGCGCGCGAGCTGTTCGGGTTCGGCGGCGACGAGGTCATCGGCCACTCGATCCTGTCCCTGGGCATCGCCGAGGAGGACCACGAGCAGGCCACCGAGCTGGCCAAGCACGTCCTCAAGGGCGGCGTCTGGGAGGGCACCTTCTGCAACCAGCGCGCCGACGGGTCGACCGTCTACACCCGCGCGCACGCCGTCCCGCTGCGGCACCCGTCCGGCGCGGTGGACGGCATCGTGATCTTCGCCCGCGAGGCGCTCCGCTCCAACCAGCGCGAGCAGGACCGGTACGGCCTGCTGGAGCGCATCGGCGAGCGGCTGTCGGCCTCCCTGGAGCTGGCCGCCACGCTGCAGCGGGTCGCCGAGACGCTCGTCCCGCAGTTCGCCGACCACTGCTTCATCGACCTGTTCGGCGGCGACCGGCTGTACCGGCGGGTGTCGGCGCACGCCGGCGGCTGGCGGCCGCCGCCCGGCACCTGGGCCGAGACCGGCGACCCGGTGTCCTACCCGCCCGGCCACTTCGCCACCCGCGCGATGAACCGCCGCGACGCCGTCCTCGTCGAGGACATGCTGCAGCACCGGTTCTCGGCGCCGACGCAGGAGTCCCAGCGGCTCGGCGACGCGATGGGCGTCACCTCGGTGATCGCCGCGCCGCTGATCGCGCGCGGCGAGCTGCTCGGCGTGATGTCGCTGGCGCTGTCCAACCTGTCGCGCCGCCCGGACCCGCACTACGACGGCTTCGACCGCGACCTGATCGGCGCGATCGCGTCCCGGATCGCGCTCGCCGTCGACAACGCGCTGCTGTTCGAGGAGGAGCGCGAGACCGCGCTCGCCTTCCAGAAGCACCTGCTGCCCGGCGAGCGCCCGCCCCGGCCGGACGGTCTGCAGATCGCCTGGCGGTACGAGCCCGCCCGGCCGCTGGAGTCGCACGGCCACGGCATCCAGACCCAGGTCGGCGGCGACTGGTACGACGTGATCCCGCTGTCGGCCGGACGCGTCGGGCTGGTCATCGGCGACGTCGAGGGCCGCGGCGCGCGCGCCGCCGCCGTGATGGGCCAGCTCCGCGCGGCGCTGCGCGCGTTCGCGCAGGACGACAAGCCGCCCGCCGACATCCTGCGCAAGCTGGACGAGTGGGTCCGCACGATGACCCGGCCGTCCCGGATGACCTCCGGCTGGAGCAACGACGACCTGGTCCGCCCGCCGCTGGTCTCGTGCACCTACTTCGTCTACGACGCGTGGTCGCGGGTGCTGGAGTTCGCCAACGCCGGGCACGACCCGCCCATGCTGGTCGTCGACGGCGAGGTGCGCGACCTGGAGTTCCAGAACGAGGGCGTGATGCTGGGCGTCCGCGCCCAGGGCATCGGCGGCGAGATCCTGTTCAACGAGGAGACCGCCGAGCTGAAGCCCGGCTCCACCCTCGTGCTGTACACCGACGGGCTGATCGACCGGCGTCCGCGCGACGACGGCGGCCACCACACCCGCGAGCAGGCGCGCGAGGCGGTCCGCAAGGCCGTCGCGTCGGTCGCCCGCAAGGACGTGGAGGCGATCGCCGAGGCCGCCTACGACGCCATCCCCGGCGACGTCGTGGACGACATCGCGATCGTGGTGATCCGCACGTCGCCGGAGGAGCTGGCCGTCGCCGACCGCACCTTCCCGGCCGAGCCGATCATGGTGTCGGAGGCGCGCCGGATGGCGTCGGACGCGTTCGCCGACTGGGGCATGCCCGCCGAACAGGCCGAACTCGCCTGCCTGCTGGTCTCCGAGGTCGTCACCAACGTCGTCCTGCACGCCACCACGACCCCCGCCCCCCGGCGCGAGCTGGTGCTGGACGGCGGGCCTCCGGTGCACTTCAACCTGGACGACGACGACTGGGGCCTCACCCCCGGCCTCGACCCCCTCGGCGCCGAGCTCGGCCGCCGCGAACCCCCCACCAAGGAGTTCCGCGTCCGCCTCCGCAAGGGCGCGGACGCCGTGTGGGTCGAGGTCTTCGACACCGACATGCGGCTGCCGCGCATCCGCAGCGCCGGTGAGACCGACGAGGGCGGCCGGGGTCTGTACCTGGTGGACCAGCTCGCCACCCGCTGGGGGGCCCGTCCCACGCAGGACGGCAAGGCCGTCTGGTTCCAGCTCCCGCTCCGCTAGGAGGCGGGGGCCGGCGGACGTCAGGGGACGAGGACGGCGGCGCCGGCGAAGCGGTCGGCGCGCAGGTCGTCCAGGGCGCGGTCGGCCTCGTCCATCGGGTACGCGTGTGTGGTGACCTGGAGTCCGAGGCGGGCGGCGAGGGTGAGGAACTCCTCGCCGTCCGCGCGGGTGTTGGCGGTCACCGAGCGCACCTGGCGTTCCTGGCACAGGTGCCGCTCGTAGTCCAGCGGCGGGACGTCCGACAGGTGGATGCCCGCGATGGCGAGCGTGCCGCCCCGGTCCAGGCGCTCCAGCGCGGCCGGGACGAGTTCCCCGGCGGGCGCGAAGCAGATCGCGGCGTCCAGGGGCGACGGCCCTTCGTCGAACGAGTCGCCCGCCCACGTCGCGCCGAGTTCCAGCGCCAGTTCGCGGGCCTGCTCGCCGCGCGTGTAGACGTGGACCTCCGCGCCTTCGGCGAGGGCGATCTGCGCGGTCAGGTGGGCCGAGCCGCCGAATCCCCAGATACCGAGGCGTCCGCCGGGAGGGACGTCGGCCCGGCGCAGTGCCCGGTAGCCGATGATGCCCGCGCAGAGCAGCGGGGCGGTCGCGACGATGTCCAGGCCCTCGGGGAGCGGGTAGGCGAACGCGTCGACGCCGATCGCGAACTCGGCGTAGCCGCCGTCGGCGTCCCAGCCGGTGTAGACCGAGCGCGGGCACAGGTTCTCCGCGCCCCGGCGGCAGAACCGGCAGGCTCCGCACGTGCCGCGCAGCCAGGCGATGCCGACGCGGTCACCGGGACCGCGCAGGCAGCCCGGCCCGGCCGCCACGACCTCGCCGACGATCTCGTGGCCGGGCACGACGCCGGGCCGGTGGACGGGCAGGTCGCCGTCCAGGACGTGCAGGTCGGTGCGGCACACCCCGCAGGCCAGCACCCGGACGAGCAGCTCGCCGGGGCCGGGCTCGGGCGCGTCCCGCTCGGTCCTCCGCAGCGTCCCCGGTTCAGGAACCGTCCACGCGCGCATGCCTCCACGCTACGCCGCGACGTGCGACGCGAGGGCTGCGGCTCGGCGGTGCCGTCAGATGGGCTCGGCGGCCAGATGGGCCCAGGACTGGGTGAACCAGAGCTCGCCGCCGATGATGCGCGGCTTGGCGCCGGTGCGCGGGCCGCCGTCCACCTCGTCCAGCAGCTCGGTGCGGATCACGTCGGCGGCGTCGGGGTCGGACGCCCCGGCCAGCCACGGTTCGAGCGGGCGCTCGACGGTGAACACGTCCAGCCGCCGGACGTTCGCGCCCGACGAGACGAACAGGTCGGTGAGGCCCGCGATGGACGGCGTGCCGCGGTGGTTCGGGTCGCGCAGCCGCTCGATCCGGTCCCGGTCGGTGCCGGCGGTGTTGCCGCGCACCAGGTCGGCGATCACGACGCGCCCGTCCCGGCGGCAGACCCGCAGCAGCTCGCGCAGCGTCCGCTCGGGACGGCCCAGGTGGAACAGCGCGAACCTCGCCGTGACCAGGGTGAACGACCGGCCGCGGTAGGGCAGCGCGCAGGCGTCCGCGCGGACCGCGCCGAGCGGCAGACTGCGCGCCTCCAGCGGCTGTCCGAGGGACGGCGGGACGGCGTCGGGCGGCTCGTCCGCGAGGCCCCCCAGGTCGGCGATGCGCACCGGACCGGTCCCGAAGGTCGTGGTGGGCGTCCGGGGGCCGCGGGGGCGCGGCGCGGACGTCGCGTCGACGGCCGTCACCTGCCGCACCACTCCGGCCAGCGCGGCGGGCAGCGGGCCGGGGCCGCGCGCGACGTCCAGGCAGACGTCGTCGGCGCGGGGCTCGGCGAACTCGAGCAGCCTGCGCAGGTGGGGAGCGACGGCGCGACCGGGCTCCTGCAGTGTGGTCGCCGGATGCGGCACGTCAGGACTCTCCCTCGGCTCGGGGGCGGCGAAACGGCGGGGTCCGCCTCTCCGCGTCGCCGCCGGCCGGGACCGTCCGGCGGCGCGAGCAGAAGGCTGAAGCCGGTTTCGTCAGTTATGACTCCGTGACACGCCCGTAGGTTCGACTTCGACAAAGAACACCTCGGCCGGGTTCCCGCCGGACGTGGCCGGAGACGGCCGCCGCCCCGGCCGGGACGGTCGCTAGCTCCCGAGTTGGTGCCCGTACAGGGCCAGGGCCACCAGCATGAAGATGACGATCACGGCCATCCTGGTCGGCGCGCCCAGCCGCAGTCTCCCCGCGACCCACCGCACGCAGAACGCGACCAGCAGCCCTGTGACGATCAGGGCGAGCAGTGCTTGCATGGACGGCCACCTTCGTTCCGGGGGACAGGCCCTTCACCCTCGACGATAACCCGGTCAGTGGCGGGTTACCGGCCGGTCGCCCCGAGGGATAGCCTCCCGTTCGTGGCTGAAGTGACGGAAACCGAGAACAAGAGCGTCGCCGAACGGCTCGACGCGGTCATGCTGAACGTCGCGCGCGGCAGGGTCGCGCTGGGCCTGGCCGCGTTCGCCGCGCCGGGGCTGACCGTGAAGGCCATGGGCCTCGGTAAGGAGGCGGATCCGGGGCGCGACTATGTCACCCGCATGTTCGCCGCCCGCGAGATCGCCCTCGGCGCGGGCTACCTGCTGAGCCGCGGCTCCGCGCGCAAGACGTGGGCCCGGCTCGGCCTGCTTGTGGACGGCCTGGACACGGTGAACGGCCTGCGCGGCCGCCGGGGCCTTCCGCTGTGGGTCTCCGCGAGCGCCATCGGCATCGCCGGCGGCACCGCCGCCCTCGGCGCCGCCAAGGTCACCCGCGACCTGGCCGGCTAGCCCGGCGACCGGATCGGCCGGCCCCGGCGAGTGGGACGGTCGGTCGCGGTGGGCCGGCCGGTCGGACGGCCTGATCGTCTGCCGACCGGGGCATCACGTGATCTTTGCCCTGGCACGGGTAGGTCTCCGGCGAAAGGAACGACGGTACGGGGACCGGGCGCCTTGGGGGCACGGCATGTCGACAGCTGCGGTAGAACCGGCCAGGGAGATGCCGAGGGGGCGGGAGCTGGCCGTCGTCCTCGGCGCGCTGATGCTCTCCATGCTGCTGGCGGCGCTGGACCAGACGATCGTGTCGACGGCGCTGCCGACGATCGTCGGGGACCTCGGCGGGCTGAACCACCTGTCGTGGGTGGTGACGGCGTACCTGCTGTCGTCCACCGCCTGCACGCCGCTGTGGGGCAAGCTCGGCGACCAGTACGGGCGCAAGCGGCTGTTCCAGGCGTCCATCGTGATCTTCCTGGCGGGGTCGGCGCTGTGCGGCCTGTCGGCGAGCATGGGGCAGCTGATCGCGTTCCGCGCGATCCAGGGCGTGGGCGGCGGCGGCCTGATGGTGCTCGCCATCGCGATCGTCGGGGACGTGGTGCCGCCCCGCGAGCGCGGCCGGTACCAGGGCCTGTTCGGCGCGGTGTTCGGCGTGTCCAGCGTGTGCGGGCCGCTGCTGGGCGGCTGGTTCGTGGACAACCTGTCCTGGCACTGGGTGTTCTACATCAACCTGCCGATCGGGCTCCTCGCGCTGGTCGCGATCGCGTTCGCGCTGCACGCGCGGTCCGAGCGGCACCGGCACCGGATCGACTACCTGGGCACGCTGCTGATCGTCGGCTGGTCGGTGGCGCTGGTGCTGATGACCACCTGGGGCGGCACCGAGTACCCCTGGGCGTCGCCGCAGATCATCGGGCTCGGCGTGCTGGCCGTCGTGCTGATCGTGGTCTGGGTGTGGGCCGGCCGCCGGGCGGCCGAGCCGATCATCCCGATGCGGCTGTTCCGCGACCCGACCTTCAACCTCTCGTCGGCGATCGGGTTCGTGATCGGCTTCGCGATGTTCGGCGCGATGGTCTACATCCCGCTGTTCCTCCAGGTCGTGCACGGTGTGTCGCCGACGATGTCGGGCGTCCACCTGCTGCCGATGATGCTCGGGCTGCTGGTCGCGTCGATCGGGTCCGGCCAGCTGATCAGCCACACCGGCAGGTACCGGATCTACCCGATCGTCGGCACGCCGCTGGTGGCGGTCGCGCTGTACCTGCTGTCGCTGCTCGGCACCGGGTCGTCCACGTGGTCGATGAGCCTGCGGTTCGCGCTGCTCGGCTTCGGGCTCGGGCTGGTCATGCAGGTGCTGGTCATCGCCGTGCAGAACCGGGTGGACTACGCCGACCTCGGCGCGGCCACGTCCGGCGTGACGTTCTTCCGGCAGATCGGCGGCTCGTTCGGCGTCGCCGCGTTCGGGACGGTGTTCGCCAACCGGCTCGCCGACAACGTCACCTCGCTGGCGCGCCGGGGCGAGCTGCCGCGCGGGTTCGACCTGACGGCCGTCCAGGGCGATCCGAAGCTGATGGGGCGGCTGCCCCCGAACGTCCGCGCCGACCTGCTGGACGCCTATTCGGACGCGATCTCCACGGTGTTCCTGTGGGCGGTGCCGGTCGCGGTCGTCGCGTGCGTCCTGACCTGGTTCATGAAGGAGACGCCGCTGCGGTCCGGCGCGGCGGCCGCGGCGGCGGCCTCGAACGTCCAGCCGCCCGGGGACGGGTCGTCGCGGCACGAGGCCGAGCGGGCGCTCAGCGAGCTCATCCGGCACGACCCGGAGGCGCTGGAGCTGTACGCGCGGATCGCGCACGCCGCCGGGGTGGACCTGCCGCCCGCCGAGATGTGGGCGCTGTGCCGGATCTCGCGGGACGGCGCGGTGTCGGGCGCGGAGCTGGCCGACCGCGCGGGGGTGACGGTCGAGGAGGGCCGTCCGCACGTCCGCGGGCTGGTGGAGCGGGGGCTGGTGACGTCCGACGACGGCGTGCTCGCCGCGACCGAGCGGGGCCGGCAGGTCGCGACCCGGCTGGTCGAGACGCGGCGCGCCGGGCTGGCGCGGCAGATCTCCGACTGGTCGCCGGACGACAACCCCGAGCTCGCCGACGTCCTCACCCGGCTCACCCGCGCGACGTTCGGCGACGACGCCGAGGGACGGGCCGTCCACGGCGCCGGACGGCACCGCGCCTGACGGCGGGACGCCCAGGGGGCGAGGGCGTCCCGGGCGGCCCTGCGAGCACTGGCCTCTCCGGCGGGGGGCGAGATCCGAGACCCAGGTCACACGGGATCGCCCCGGGGGCGCGGTAATCTCGTACCGACCGACCGAATCTCACTCGGTTTCGGGACGGAACCACCAACCCCTGGCTTTTGGAGGCGCAGTGGCCGAGGCGTACATCGTCGGCGCGGTCCGTACCCCCGTCGGTACCAAGAAGGGCGCACTGAAGGACGTTCACCCCGCCGACCTCGGCGCGCACGTCCTCAAGGAGCTGGTCAACCGCACCGGTGTCGACCCCTCCGCGGTCGAGGACAACATCATGGGCTGCGTGATGCAGGTCGGCGGCCAGGCCCTCGACATCGCGCGCACCGCGTGGCTGTCGGCCGGGCTGCCGGAGAACGTGCCCGGCGTGACCATCGACCGGCAGTGCGGGTCGTCCCAGCAGGCGATCCACTTCGCCGCGCAGGGCGTGCTGTCCGGCACGCAGGACCTCGTCGTCGCGTCCGGCGTCGAGCACATGGCCAAGGTGCCGATGGGCGCGTCCATCGTGCAGGGCCTGGACTTCCCGTACGGCGACGGCTGGGCCGAGCGCTACGGCATGCAGGAGATCTCCCAGTTCCGCGGCGCGGAGCTGATGGCCGAGAAGTGGGGCTACACCCGCGAGGACCTGGAGAGGTTCGCGCTGGAGTCGCACCGGCGCGCCGCCAAGGCGATCGAGGCGGGCCACTTCGACCGCGAGATCGCCCCGCTCGCCGGGGTGACCAAGGACGAGGGCGCCCGTCCCGACACCACGCTGGAGAAGATGGCGACGCTGAAGACGCTGCGCGAGGGCGGCGTCATCACCGCGGCCGTGTCGTCGCAGATCTCCATCGGCGCGTCCGCGCTGCTCATCGCGTCCGAGGAGGCCGTCCGGCGGCACAACCTCACCCCGCGCGCCCGCATCCACACCCTTGCCGTCACCGGCTCGGACCCGGTCTACATGCTGACCGGCCCGATCCCGGCGACCGAGAAGGCCCTCGCCAAGGGCGGCCTGTCCATCGACGACATCGACGTGTTCGAGGTCAACGAGGCGTTCGCGCCCGTGCCGATGGCGTGGGCGCACGACACCGGCGCGTCCCTGGAGAAGACCAACCCGAACGGCGGCGCGATCGCCCTCGGCCACCCGCTGGGCGCCACCGGCGGCATCCTGATGACCAAGCTGCTGCACGAGCTGGAGCGCACCGGCGCCCGCTACGGCCTGCAGACGATGTGCGAGGGCGGCGGCCAGGCCAACGCCACCATCATCGAGCGTCTCTAGGCGTCCGGCACCGTCCGGGCGGGGCCGCGTCCGGCGGCCCCGCCCGTTCTCCTTGGAGGGCCTGTGTACTCGACGATCCTGTACTCGGTGTCCGAGCGCGTCGCGCGCGTCACGCTGAACCGCCCGGAGGCGCGGAACTCGCTGAACGACGCGATGGTGGACGAGCTGCTCGACGCCTTCGCGCGCGCACGGGACGACGACGAGGTGCGGGTCGTCGTGCTGACCGGGGCCGGTGACCGGGCGTTCTGCGCCGGTGCCGACCTCGGCGGGCTGGCGGCGTCGGGGGTGGCGGCCACCCGCGAGGAGCTGCGGGCGAGCGCGCCGTTCCGGCTGTTCACCGCCTTCCCGAAGATCGGCAAGCCGGTGCTGGCGCGGCTCGC
>NZ_JBFAOF010000043.1:0-19367 GCF_040675125.1 Spirillospora sp. NPDC049652
GCTCGCCGTACGCAGGCGGGCGGCGGGTCCAGCAGCCGCCGGATCGCGTCGAAGTCGGCTCGCCCGCCGGCCACATTCGCCGACGCCTCCAGCAGCTCGTAGGCCGCCCCGCCGACCACCGAGGGCGGGGCCACCACATAGCCGCCGGAGGACTTCAGGTCCAGGTGCTGGCCCTTGACCGGGCCGCCGCGCTGATCGGTGCCGGGGAAGTACAGGTGCAGCCCACCCGAGGGGGTGGCCACCCTGGCGAACGCCCCCACCAGCAGCCGGGCTCGCTGAAGCCGGTTCAGCGCCGCCCAGCCCGACCCGGACGGGCGCACGTCCACGTCCACCACGTCGATCGAGGCCGCGCCGTTCAGGGTGCCGGTCGCGATCGCCACGTTGGCGCGCGGCCAGCGCCGCCACCACGCCCGGATCTGGTCGGGGTCGGTGGTGGCGTCCTTGAACCCCTGCCGGGTGAGCGGGGCCTTGCCACCCGCCCGGCACGGAAACACCGGCCAGCCCCGCCCCGCATACGCCAGCGCCGAGTCCAGCAGCCGCGCCGGGTCCGGTACCGTGGGGACATCGTGTGAGTTGCTGTCGGCCGCTCGGGGTGCCTGCCCCGAGCGGTCTTGCGTTTCGGTCATGGTCTTCCTTCGCCAACGACAAGGGGTGTGGTGCGCGAGTACGGGCCGCCGGATGCCTCGGCTGGCCGGTGTCTCGGGCTCCACACCCCTGGTGTGCTCCCCGTGGCGGTGACTCCCGCGCGCCGCCTGGACTGCGCGGGCCGCCAACGACAAAACGATCTGTAGCTGTCAGATGGGCCGCAGGCGGCGGCCCGGTACGCGGCGGAAGCCGGTCAGGCCACCTCGCGACTGGCCCAGCGGGTCGCGAACCCCTGCTCGATGCGGTCCAGGTCCTCGCGCCGGTAGACGTAGCGGTGCCCGAACTTGCGCCAGCCGGTCAGCTTCCCGGACCGGCGCAGGTTGCCGACGTAGTTGCGCGACACCCCGAACCGGTCGCACAGGTCCTTCTCGGTGATGTACAGCTCCGGGTCCGGCAGCGCCATGGGGCTCTCCTTCTCAACAGTTCCGGGCGGAAGCGGGAGGGGCCGCCCTGGGGGTTGAACAGCGGGACCAAAGTCCCTACCGCCGACCATTTAGCCACCCCGATGCACCCCTGTCACCTGCGGTTTCATCGGAAACATCTTGTTCGCCCCCCACGGGGCGCGGGGTTTAAGCAGAGCGGCCACCCCTCGCCGATCAGGGAGTTTGATCCGCAAAAGACCGCTCGTGTTAAACCCCGTGCCCCCTACGGGGAACGAGCGGATTTCACCTAGGGCGAACGGGGCCAGGCCCTTCGGTCAGGCCGCCCGCGCCGGTGCGCCGCGCTCGCCGTGAACGCCGTCGTGGGGGAGCTGGGAGGCCCGCCAGCACAGCCCCGACATGTAGGGGCGGATGTTCTCGATCTGCCGCGCGGTGAGCTTGACGTAGGCGGCGGTCGCGCCGGTGTGGCGGGCGTGCCCGAGCACCAGCTTCAGCGACCGTTCGGGGATCTCCCGGTCCTCCATCGCGGTGGCGAACCCGCGCCGGAAGGCGTGGAACCCCCGGATCGGTGTCAGCCCGTGCTCGCGCTCGGCCAGCTCGGCCGCCCGCCGCAGCCAGCGCCGCGCCAGCCCGTCATAGACCCGCGCGCCGCGCCGGGTGACAAACAGCGGCTCGGCCGCCGCGCGCCCCTCGGTGCGCGCCCGCAGCATGACCACCAGCGGGTCATCGTCGGCGGCCGGGAGTGGCACGTCCCGGAAAGCGTTCTTGGTCTTGCCTTTGTCGCGGGCCAGCCCCACCCCGGCGCGCAGCACCTGCCGGACCACCACGACCCGGCGCTTCCAGTCGATCGAGGCCACATCCAGCGCGGCGGCCTCCTGCCACCGCAGGCCCGTCCCGTACAGCAGCGTGAAGAAGTCCCCCGCCAACCCGTCGCCGTCCAGCACCCTGCCGCCCGCGTCCGGGACGGCCAGCGCGTAGGCGCAGTCCAGGAACACCGGGGCGTCCTCGGCGTACAAAACCGACTGCTCGCCCGAGTCCTTGGACAGCTCCTGGGCGGTGATGTCGCACGGGTTGGCGCGCTCGCGCCACTCGTTGCCGATCGCCCACTTGAACACCGGGTACAGCGACCCCGAGTGCAGCGTCCGCAGCGACGAGGGCGACAGCCGCTTACGCGCCCGCCTGATCACCTGCCGGATGTGCTCGGGCCGGATCTCGTTGATGTCCATGTGCCCGATCACCGGGTACACGTGCAGCCGCCAGTTCTCCCGGTACTTGGCCACCGTGCCCGGCACCACACGGGCCTCTTTGACCTTGGCGTACTCGGTCGCCACCTGACGGAACGTCCGCCCGCCCACAGCGGGCGCGGCCACCGTGCGCGGGTCCACCATCCCGCCTGCCATCAGCGCGGCCTTGAACTCGGCCACCTCGTCGCGGGTGTCGGCGGTGAACGACTTGGAACCGTTGTTCCACCGCATCCGCCACTTGCCGTTCGGCAGCTTCTTGATCTTCGGGTCCTGCGCCACTCGGGTCTCCCTGACCTACGAGCGGGCGACCCCTCCCACACCACATCATCCCAGCCCACAGCGGCCCTTGCGAACCCACCGGGTGTACATGCGGTGTAACCGGGGCCAGCCCGCTTACATACGGCCAGGCCACAGGCACAGCCCCCGGTTATCCACAGTTCCGCCGACGGCTGGCACCCGATGTGCCACCCGACCCAGGATGGTTGGTGAGCCCGAACGACCCACGAGAAAGGACACGGACATGCACGGCGGATTCCCGGGGATCGGCGTCAGCACCCTGGTCTACGGCGCGGTCTGGATCACCACGACCACCACCCGCGCCCTCACGCGCCTGCGGGGTGCCCGATGACCGCTCCCACCCTCACGCGCGAGACCGCGGCGGCCGGCGTCGGCGACCTCACGCTGACCGTCATCGTTCCAGCGCACAACGAGGAGGCGGGTCTGCCCGCCACGCTCGAATCGCTGTGGCGACAGACCGTCCCGCCCGACCAGATCATCGTGGTGGACGACGGGTCCACCGACCGCACCGGCGAGGTCGCCCGTGCTCACGGTGCGACAGTCCTGCGACCCGAGCACCGGTTAGGCAGCAAGGCCCGGGCCCAGAACCACGCGCTCCCCCACTGCAAGGGGGATCTGATCCTCGCGGTGGACGCCGACACCGTTCTCGCCCCCGACTACGTCGAACGCCTCCGCCCGGTCTTCGCCGACCCGACCGTGGTGATCGCCGCCGGCAACGTCCAGACCCGCTTCACCCGCACGCTCTGGGAACGCGGCCGCTCGGTGGAGTACCTCTTCGGGTTCCACTTCCAGCGGCCCATCCAGCAGGGCGCGGCCAGTCCGATGGTCTGCTCCGGTTGCTGCTCGACGTTCCGGCGTGACGTCCTGGCCGCGTCCGGTGGGTTTCCCGAGCGCACCATCGTCGAAGACATGGACGCCACGTGGACGTGGCAGATCGAAGGTCGCCGGGCCGTCTACGTCCCCGAGGCCGTGGCCTGGGCCGCCGATCCGGAGACGCTGCCCTTCTTGCGCCGACAGGTGTGGCGTTGGATGTCGGGCTTCTTCCAGAACGTGCGGCTGCATCTGCGGCCGATGGTGCGACACAAACCCATGCTGGCGCTCTGGGTCGTCCTGGCCGTGATGGAGATCCTGCTCGCGCCGCTCTGGTGGCTGACTCCCGTCGTGCTGACCACGGCCGGACACCTCTCGCCCGTCCTGGCGGCCCTCTGGTGGTTGGCCAGCGAGCTGCCGCTGCTGATCGCGACGCTGCTCTACGCCGCACGAAAACGGGAGATCCCCGTCCGCCGGGTGCTGGTCAACCTTCCGTGCCTGTACCCGATCCGCGTCGTCAACACGTACTACGCGTGGAAGGCGCTGATCGTGGAACTCGTGCTGGTCCCCCTGGGCCTCGCCAGAACCCTGACCACCTACCACAAGGGCCGCTGACCACTGAGATCGGGACGGGCGACCCCCGCCCCTCAAGTCCTCATGACCCATGTCCCAGAAGCCGTACTGGAGGTTCAGGACGTCGCCCCTGCGGGATCTGCGTCAACATCACGGCGCTACACCTTCAAAGGATGGGAGCCTCCCTGGCACAAGTACGACGTCGCATGCCCGCCCGAGTTGAACAGTCGAGTGGCCTCTCCTGGTCAGAGCTCTCGGCTGGCCACGCTTCGCGAAGGCAATCCGCGTGGCGATGCGACTCACCGCCTGGGATGCCAGCGCCGGGCAAGCTACCCGACCATGTGTGGAAGGAATCTGCGCGGCCAAGCGGTTCACCGAATGCGCCTGGCGCGTTGCGACCCGATTCGGTCGCGGAAAGGGTCCGCGCGGCTACGTGGCTTTTCCGCGAGGGCAGCGTCTGGCGAGTTGCAACCTTTACTCAGGTACAGGCTTACCGTCGAGGCGAGGCCGTCCGAGTGGACGGGCCCGTCGCCGACAGCCGAGGAACGCGAGGCTCGCTCCGTCTCATCGCCGGTAGTCGTGACTCGCAGGAACGAGAGGAGCCGAGATGGGTGAATCCGAGGTGCCGATCGTGTGCACACTCTCGCCGTCCTCGATGGTGAAGCGTCTGCAAGCGTTCGAAGCCGAGTTCGCCGCCGGGCTGATCGGTGTGGAACGGGAGCCGCTGCGACTACGGCTGACCTTCGAGGTCGACAACGAGCAGGAAGCGGTGCTCCGCGACCTGTTCGCCCAGGAACAGCGGTGCTGTGCGTCCCTCACCTTCCGATTCCGGCGTACTGAGGGCCGGCTGATGGTCGAGGTGATCGCGCCCGAAGACGCGGGTCCGACGTTGGACGGCATGCAGGCCATCGCCGAGCGCCGGGCGCCTGCCGAGGTCATCGCTCGAGGCTGGACGGGATGAGCGACGGCTACCAGGGACTGCGGTCGAGTCAAGTTGCTGAAGCCGCCGGGGTGAATCCGCAGACACTGCGGTACTACGAACGGCGGGGACTCATCGCCGAGCCGGCCCGGACGTTGGGAGGGCATCGGCTCTATCCGTCCGGGACCATCACGCTCCTGCGGGGTATCAAGGCGGCCCAGCGGCTCGGGTTCACCCTGGAGGAGGTCTCGGATCTGCTCGATGCGGCACGTCATCGGCATGGCCGGCCCGACGGCGGCTTGCAGGAACGTGCCCGGCTGAAGCTGGCCGAGGTGGAACGGCGGATCGACGATCTGCACGTCATCCGCGCAGCGTTGCAGGAGGCGATCAGCGCGGGCTGCGACGATGTGTCGTCCTGCGCCGCCGAGCCGTCCTGCCCCCTCCCCTTCTCTGACCTCCTCCCCCACGACACGAGATGACTCGCCGGAGGAGCTGACACACCCGAGACCGCTGAACGCCTCCTCGGATCTGCACGACGCCGTCCCGACTGTGTTCGGGAAGCTGCCTCTCCTGTACGTCCGGTGCTCCAGTACAGGCGTCCGAGCGCGAGTGCTGGCGCGCGCCTTGAGCACTGGCTTGGCCTTGAGCTCGCGCGGGCTTGAGCGCTCGCTCTGCCTCAAGCGCTGGCACCGGCTCAAGCACTCGCTCGGCCACCAGCCAAGGGTGACCAGGTCACGGGGCATGGGGTGAACAGGCGGGAGGGGTGGGGGCGGATACGGTTCGGATCATGACCATTGCTCGTTCCCTGCTGCTGTTCGTGCTGGCCGCGATCGCTGAGATCGGAGGTGCCTGGCTTATCTGGCAGGGGGTCCGTGAGCATCGCGGGGGGTGGTGGATCGGCTTCGGGATCATCGCCCTCGGGCTGTACGGGTTCGTGGCCACTCTTCAGCCTGACGCGCACTTCGGGCGGATCCTGGCCGCGTATGGGGGCGTCTTCGTCGCGGGCTCCCTGGCCTGGGGCATGGTCATAGACGGCTACCGTCCCGACCGCTGGGACCTCACTGGCGCTCTCATCTGCCTGATCGGTGTCCTGGTCATCATGTACGCGCCGCGCTGACTCGCGGTCCCTGCGCCCGGTACCCGCGCTGCCCGTGGTGCCCGGACAAGCCTGCACGATGCCTGGGACGCGATGGCCCCAGCGTCGTCACGGTGACCTGCCACGCGAGCGAAGTCACCGCGACCATCGTCGCGTCTGTCGCTGGTCAGTCTGCTTCTGCCCGTGCGAGCGGGCACGCGAACGGCATGGTCCGCCGGACCTGGCCGCGATCGTCCAACTGCCGCGTGGCGGGGCTGCTGGACCTGGCCGCGATCGTCCAACTCTCACGTCGCGGGTCTACCAGACCCGGCCGCCATCATTCAGCTCCCGCATCGCGGGGTTGCCGCAGCTGGGCGCGATCGTCCAACTACGACGTGGCGGGGCTGCGGCAGTTGGTCGCGATCGTTCAGCTCCCGCATCGCGGGGCTGCAGGACCGGGGCGCGATCGCCCAACTGCCACGTGGCGGGGCTACCGGACCGGGGACGCGATCGTCCTACTGCCGCGTCGCGGAGCTGCAGGGCCGGGGTGCGGTCGTTTCACTGCCGTGTGGTGGGTCGGCCGCGCCTGTTCCTCGGCCGCGGGTCGTAGGTCTGCGTCGCCCGACTGCATGGTGGCCCCTGGGAGGGGTGGCCATGGGGTGGGTCAGAGGTGGAGGCGGGATTGGAGGGCGGTTAGGCCGGAGGCTCGCATCTGGGCGTCGTTGGTGGTCAGGGCCCGGGTGACTTCGTACCAGGGGCCGAGTTTGTGCCAGAGGAGGCCTCGGGCGCGGAGGGACGGGGTGACGCCGTAGGCGGTGGCGAGGGCTTCGGCGAAGGCGGGCGGGGTGCCGTGGAGGGTCCAGGAGAGGTCGATGGCCGGGTCGCCGGCGTGGGCGTCGCCGAAGTCGATGACACCGGAGAGGCGGCCGTCCGAGACGAGGACGTGTTCGGGGCCGAGGTCGCCGTGGACGACGGTGTCGGTGATGCCGGTGTCGAGGGCGTCCAGCAGGGAGGCTCCGGCGGCGCGGTCCTGGTCGGGCAGGAGCGGGATGACGCGGTCGCGGAAGAGGGCGAGATCGGCGGCGAACTCGTCGCGGACGTCGCGCAGGCCGTGGGCGGTGGCCTGGTGGACGTCCGTGTCGTGCAGCGCGCGGAGGAAGTGGCCGAGGGCGCGGCCGTGTTCGGCGGCCGGTGACTCCAGCGGGACGCCGGGGACGAGGCGGTGCCGGACGATCAGCGGGTCGGACGAGACGAGTTCCGGGACGGGCACCGGCAGCGGGAGGCGTGGGGCGAGCCAGGGCATGAGCCGGATCTCCGCCAGGAGGCGGGGATGGACGTCCGGGCGGCGTGGGGTTCGTTCGATCCAGCCGTCCTTGAGCGTCGCCCTGCTGTCCCAGCCCCTGTCGAAGTCGTTCATGATCCAAAGAGGTTACTGGGGCTGCAGGCCGGGGCGGCCGAATTTCGGGCCGCGCATGCGCATGGAGCGGTTGAACGTCGTGGTCAGGGCGATGGCGAGGGTCAGCAGCGACAGCAGCAGGACGGCCTTGCGGGGGCCCGTCACCGACAGGAGGCAGCCGCCGAGCAGCTGCCCGAGCGGCATGGATCCCCAACTGGCGAGCAGGGCGACGCTCTTCACGCGGCCGAGCAGGTGGTCCGGGATCACCTTGTACTGGTAGCCGACGACCACGACGTTCCAGACGGGGCCGACGACGGCCATGCAGGCGATGATCGCGGCCAGTTCGTACGGGCTGGTGGCGACGGCGAGCAGCGGGGCGGTCGCGGCCCACACCCAGGCGGTGCCGATGGCGACGGCCCGGGACGACAGCAGGTCGGACACGCGCGGGGCGACGAGGGCTCCGACGAGTCCACCGACGCCGAAGCAGCCGAGGACCAGGCCCGTCCCCGCGCTGCCCGCGCCGAGGCGCCCGGACAGGACGACCAGGGTGAGGATCAGCGCCTGGAACATCAGGTTGACGGCGGACGTCAGCACCACGCTCATCCGGACGAACGGCTCGTGCCACAGCCAGCGCAGTCCCTCGCGGATCTCCCCGTACAGGCCGCGCGCCCACGAGTGTCCGGCGGCGCCCGGTCCCGGAGGCGGCGGCGCGGGGCGGCGGCCGGTGCGGATGCCCAGGACGGTCGCCGCGGAGATCAGGTAGGACGCGGCGTCGACGACGAAGGGCAGCGCGTGGCCGAGGCCGAAGAGCAGGCCGCCGAGCGGCGAGCCGGTGAGGGCGGCGCCGCGGCTCTTGGTCTCCTGCCTGGCCAGCGCCTCGGTGAGGCGTTCGGGCGGCACCAGGGCGGGCAGCAGCGCGCGTTGCGAGACGCTGAAGAACACGAAGCACGAACCGGACACGAAACCGGTGGCGAGGATGTGCGGGAAGGTCACCGTGTCCAGGGCGAAGGCGACGGCGAGGCTGCCGAGCGCGGCGAACTGGCCGATCTCGCAGGAGAGCATGACGCGGCGGCGGTCCCAGCGGTCCACGAGCGCGCCCGCGGGCAGGTAGAACAGCACGTACGGGAGGGTTCCGGCGAAGCCGGACACGCCCGCCTTGGCCGGCGAGCCGGTCAGCGCCAGCACGAGCAGCGGGAACGCGACCGCGGTCATGCGGGTGCCGACCTCGGAGAAGGTCTGTCCCGTCCAGAGCAGGACGAAGTTCCGATGACGCCAGAGCGACGCGTTTCCCCGCATTACCTCAAGATCGGCCCGGGGGCCGCGCGCCGTCAAGGTGACCGGCCGCCACGTGCGGTTCACTGCGACGGAGGTTCGAGTGTCCCGGTCCGGTGGAAGCTCAGCAGGGACTCCGTCCATGGCTCGATCTTGATTCCCTTCTCGTCGAGCCAGGCGTCACTCCAGTACGTGGTGGGGTAAAGGTCGCCGTCGTCGCAGATCAGGGTGGCGACACTGCCCGTGCGTCCGTCCCGCAGCATGCGCGCCACGAGTTGCAGCGCGCCCCAGAGGTTCGTGCCGGTGGAGGCACCCGCCTTCAGACCGGTCGTGCCGCGCAGGTACCGCATGGCGGCCAGGCTCGCGGCGTCCGGGACGGGGATGACGACGTCCACCACGGACGCGTCGAAGCTCGGCTCGACGCGTGGGCGTCCGATCCCCTCGATCCGGGACGGCATCCCGGTCATGTAGTCGTCGGCGCCGTAGGCCCAGGCGGGGAAGTAGGCCGAGTTCTCCGGGTCCGCGACCGCCAGCCGGGGCCGGGCCTCCCCCGCGCCCTGGGCGATGCGGCGGCCGATCGCGGTGGCCGTTCCGCCGCTTCCGGCGCCGACCACGATCCAGTCGGGGACGGCCGGAAGCCGCTCGAACAGGACGTGCCCGATGTCGTCCTCGCCGCCCGCGCTCGCCGCGATGGCGTCGGCGGACGCGGCGAGGTAGTTCATGTAGTGGCCGCCGCGCGTCCAGGCGAGCCGTTCGGCCTCCTCGTAGATCGCGAGCGGAGGATGGACGAGATGGCACGTCCCGCCGAGTCCCTCGATCCGTGCGATCTTCTCCGGGCTGGAGCGGCGCGGCATGACGGCGACGAACGGATGCCCCAGCAGGCGGGCGACGTACGCCTGAGCGACGGCCGCGTTCCCTCCGGTCGCCTCGACGACCGTCGCTCCCGGTTCGAGCGCGCCGCGGCGCAGGGCGTCCCGGAACAGGGCCCGCGCCAGCCGATGCTTCAGGCTGCCCGTCGGGTGGGTGGATTCGTCCAGCAGGTAGAGGTGGACGTCCCATTCGGGCGGCAGCGGGAACCTGCGGAGGATGCCCGTGGTCGCGTGGTGGTCGGCGGCGTCGGCGTCCAGAAGGCGAAGGAGGTCGATCACCCCGGCGACCCTAGCCTCCCGCGCGGTTCATGGTTTCCTCCTCGGCCGGTCGGCCCTGCTCGCTTGTTCGGCGGCGGCTCCCGAATGAAACCGGCGGCCGCCTTTACGTTGTAGATCAACAACCAGCGGGGGCGGCGAGTAGGTTGGCGGGCGTGAAGATGATCAAGTACGGGCACGCCTGCGTCCGGCTGGAGAAGAGCGGGCGGGCGCTGGTGATCGACCCTGGTGAGCTGACGCCCGAGAGCGCGGCGACGGACCGGGTGGAGGCGGTGCTCATCACCCACCAGCACGCCGACCACTACTCCCTGGACAAGCTGTGGGACGTGCCCGCGATCTACACCTGTCCCGGTGTCGCGCGGGTGCTGGACGGCGTGGACGGGTTCCGCGAGCTGGCCCGGGACCGGGTGCACGTCGTCCGGGACGGCGACACGTTCGACGCGGCCGGCTTCCGGATGCGCGTGGTCGGCGAGAAGCACCACATCAGCCATCTCGACCACCCGCCCGTGGACAACGTCGGCTTCCTCGCAGACGACGAGGTGTTCCATCCGGGTGACGCGCTGACCAGGGTGGACGTTCCAACGCTGCTGCTGCCGGGACAGGCTCCGTGGCTGACCGTCCCGATGATGAGCGCGTATCTGCGCGGGGTGGATCCGCAGCGGGCGTTCGCGATCCATGACGGGCTGCTGAACGAGATCGGGCTTGAGGTGCTGGACGACGTGCTGGCGATGGAGGCCGAGCGTGCGGGCCGCGAGATCCGGCGGCCCGCCGTGGGCGAGACCGTGGAGTTGTGAACGCCTGCGAAGTCTGCGGTGGTCGCGGTGCCCGATGCCGCCGAAGGCCGCGCTTCGCGAACATGACGGGTAGTTCGCCAACGCTTGACCTTCCCGTGCCGATGCCCGGGTATCTCCAGGCCAAAGGCGGTGCGCGCGGACGTGGACGCACATGAGACGACGGCGGACGCGGGCGACACAACAGGAGGACCAGGTCATGCGAGTGTTCGTCACGGGTGCGTCCGGATGGATCGGTTCTGCCCTGATCCCCGAACTGCTCGACGCCGGCCACCAGGTCGTCGGCCTCGCCAGGTCCGACTGCGCCGCGGGCGCCGTCGCCGCCGCGGGGGCCGAGGCGCTGCGCGGCGACGTGGAGGACCTGGACGTCCTGCGGGCCGGTGTCGCGGGCGCCGACGGAGTGATCCACCTGGCCTTCGACCACGACTTCTCCCGGTTCGAGCAGTCGGCGCGGGCGGACGCGCGGGTGATCGAGGCGCTCTGCGACGAGCTCGCGGGCTCGGGGAGGCCGCTGGTCGTGACGTCCGGGACGCCCGTCGTGCCGGGGCGGACGGCGACCGAGCGGGACGAGTCCCTGCCCGGCACCCCGCCGGCGGCCCGGGACGCCAACGCGCGGCTGGCCCTCATGGCGGCCGAGCGCGGCGTCCGGTCGTCGGTCGTGCGGTTGCCGCGTTCGGTGCACGGCCTGGACGACGTGCAGGGCTTCGTCGCCCGCATGATCGACATCGCGCGCGCGAGGGGCGTGTCCGGTCAGGTCGGCGACGGGTCCGCCCGGTGGCCGGCGGTGCATGTCGAGGACGCGGCGCGGCTGTTCCGGTTGGCCCTGGAGGACGCCCCGGCGGGGTCGGTGCTGCACGCGGTCGGCGACGAAGGCGTGCCGACCCGTGACATCGCCCTGGCCATCGGCCGTTATCTGGGGATTCCCACGGCGTCCGTCCCGGCCGGCGACTTCGGTTTCCTGGGGCCGCTTTTGGCGGTCGACCAGCCCGCCTCCAGCATGCTGACCCGCCAGTTGCTGGAGTGGCAGCCGACCCGCCCCGGCCTCATCGCCGACCTGGGCCGAGGCCACTACTTCGACGCGGCCACGCCGTGATCGGACGCGTCGGCGCCTCCCGAGCCCTCGACCACTCAGTCCCGGTGCCCACCGGACCCGTCATCCGGCCCGGGACGAAACGACGGCCCAGTTCTCGCCGGTGACGGTGACCGCCTGGTCGTCACTGATCGAGACGAAGCGGCCGGGCCCGGCGGCGAGCAGGTCGTGGCGCTCGGCGCGGCCCCGGTCGCGGTGCGGCAGGACGGTGAACGGGACGAGCGCGAGGCCTGCCATCGTGCTCGGCCGCCCGGGATCGTCCGGGTCGGCGAAGGTCCGCAGGTCGGGCCCGGCCAGCGCGGCGCCCGCCGACACACCGGCGTAGGCGAGGCGTCCTTCCCGCATCCGCTGTTTCACTGTTTCGCCGAAACCGCTGCGCTGCGCGTGTTCCAGCAGGTGCAGCGCATACCCACCACATACGAAAACGAGTTGGCTCGCTCAAGCGCTTGCCGGACGTCCGTGGGTGATGCGTCCTCCAACTCCAGGCGCTCAACGTCAACGCCGAGGTTCCGTAGCAGGTCGTCGGCGTGCTGGACGTAGGGGGCGTCCGGTAGAGGGGTGGCCGCCGTGGGGACCAGCGCGGCACGGCGCGGCTTGCCGGGCAGCGAGCGCACCCAGTCCGGCAGCGCACCCAACTCCGCCGACCCGAGAAACAGCCGTGGCGGTCTGGGACGTCGGTTCACGCATTCCAGCCTATGAGCCGTCGCGCATGAGGTCGTGCGGCCGGGTCGCGCGCCGGATGTCCAGGAAGCCGCGCCGGGCTCAGTGCCAGACGCGGTCGAGGAAGCGGGCGATGAGCGGGGCGATCTCGGGCAGGTGCGTTTCGAGGGCGAAGTGGCCGGTGTCGAACAGGTGGAGTTCGGCGTCGGGGACGTCGGCGAGGTAGGCGCGACCGCCGGGGGCCGGGAAGAACGGGTCGTTCGCACCCCAGGCGATGAGCGTCGGCGGGGTGTGCTTGCGGAGCCACGCCTGCCACGTGGCGTAGCGCTCGACGTTGGTGTGGTAGTCGAACGCCAGCGCCACCTGGGCTTCCTTGCGACCGGGAAGGTCGAGGAAGTGCTGGTCGAGCGTCCAGGACTCGGGGGCGATCGTCTCGGGGTCGGCGACGCCGGTCTCGTACTGGCTCCGCGTGCCGTCGAGTGTGAGCAGGGCGCGGACGGTCGCTTCGGCGTCGGGCTGCTCGGGACGCAGGGCGATGAAGTCGCGCGCGCCGTCGGACAGCCCGGCCTCGTAGGCGTTGCCGTTCTGGACGACCAGTCCGGCGACCCACTCGGGATGCCGTTCGGCGAGCCGGAACCCGACCGGAGCGCCGAAGTCGAACACGTACATGACGAAGCGGCGCAGGCAGAGTCGCTGGACGAACCCTTCGGTGATGTCGGCGAGACGGTCGAAGGAGTAGGTGAAGCCGTCCGGCGTCCGGGTGTGCCCGAAGCCCGGATAGTCGGGGGCGATGAGCCGGTAGCGCGAACCCAGGACGTCGATCAGCCGCCTGAACTGGTGTGATCCGGAGGGGAACCCGTGCAGCAGGAGCAGGACGGGCGCGTCGTCCCGTTCGGGCAGTGACTCCCGGTAGAAGACGCGCACGCCGTCCACGTCGAGGTGGCGGTGGACGGTGCGGGTGACCTGGGGATGCGTCATCACTAATGCCTTTCTGTAGCCAAGATGCGTTAGTTATAGCGAGGCGGCGACTAACGGGTCAAGGTGTGCTTGTAGCATTAGCGGCATGAGCGCTGTCGTCCCGCTGACCGGAGAGCCGCTGGCCCTGGACCTGGTGAACACCCGAACAGCCGTGGGTGACCTGCTCACCTCGGCCGATGACCTGCGGAAATGGTGTGAGCTTCAGGCCGGGCGGCTGCCTTCCCCGCTGCACGCCGACGCGGAAGCGCTGGCCGCCGTCCGGGCCGTCCGTAACCACGCGGCCCGGGCGCTCGATCGCGTTCGACGAGGTGAACGTCCCGATGAGGAGGACGTGAAGGCGCTCAACGACGCGCAGCGCGCCGCGCCCGCGATCAATGAGCTGGCCTGGGACGGCGCGGCGCTCGTCGCCGAACGCCGTCGAACGGGCCCGTCCGGGAAGCGGCTCGCCGCGCATCTTGCCGAGGCCGCGGTCGAGCTGCTGGCCGATCCCGCGGTCACCAAGGTCCGGCAGTGCGAGGCGGACGACTGCGTGATGCTCTTCCTCCCCGCGCATCCGCGCCGCCGCTGGTGCTCCCCCGCACGCTGCGGCAACCGCGTCCGCGTGGCGCGCCACTACCAGCGCCACCGGGACGAGTGACTCAGAGCCGGTCGAGAGCGGCGAGCCGGTCCCGTTCTTCGGGCGTGGTCGCGTAGTAGACGAAAAGCTCGACGTCCGGCGCGGCGGCCGGGTGCAGGACGTGGAATCCGAGCGTGATCAGACCGAGTCGCGGATGGTTGAGGGTCTTGCGACCGGCGGTCTTCTCCATGACCTGCTGCCGAGGCCACCATTCGGTGAACTCCGGCGACGCGGTGGCGAGGCGGCCGACGAGCTGCTCGAAGCGCGGATCCCCCGGGTACTGCGCGCCCGCTCGGCGGAGCATCGCGACCTGCCCCTGCGCGCCCGACTTCCAGTCGGGGTACAGGTCGCGCATCCGGGGGTCGGTGAGGATGAGCCACGCCATGTTCCGGTCGCGCGGCGGCAGCGTCCCGAAGTCGATGATCAGTTTCGCGCCGAGCCGGTTCCAGGCGAGGACGTCCCGGCAGGGGCTCAGCGCGAAGGCGGGCCCGTTGAAGGAGTCGACGACCTCCTGGAGTCCGCGCACGGCCGGGCGGTCGCGGCGTTTCCGGCGGCCGGCGGCGGGCGCGCGCAGGTTCTCGGCGAGGGCGTGCAGGTGGGCGCGTTCCGTGTCGTCCAGGCCGAGGGCGGTGGCGATGGCGTCCAGGGCCTGCGCCGACGGGCGGACGCGTCCCTGCTCGATGCGCTGGTAGTGGTCGGGACTGACACCCGCGACGATGGCCAGTTCCTCACGCCGCAGGCCGGGGACGCGCCGTCCGGTCGAACGCGGGAGGCCGACCTGCTCGGGTGAGACCCGTCCGCGATGGTGGCGGAGGAAGGCGGCGAGTTCGTCGCGGGGGTCGTCCGGCGTCATGTCCTCCACCCTCGCACGCCGCAGGAGGACGTGGGTGGCCACGCCATGGCCAGGCACGACCCGCCCTGCCGCGTCCCGTGGGTTCGGCCGACGGTGGGACGTATGAAGATCACCGTTTCGACGCGTGTCAGGTCGGCGCTGCTCGCGCTCGTCGCGGGCAGCACCGTGGCGAACCTCTACTACGCCCAGCCCGTCCTGGCGTCGCTCGCGTCCTCGCTGGACACCTCGCCGAGTCTCGCGGCCACGGTCGTCGTGGCCACGCTGGTCGGGAACGGCCTGGCCCAGTTGCTGCTCGTCCCGCTGGCGGACCTGGTGGAACGGCGGCGTCTCACTCAGGCGCTGTTGGCCGTCCAGGCCGCGGCGATGCTGGTGATGGCCGGCTGCCGGGACCTGACCGTGGCGCTCACCGCGTGCGTCGTCATCGGGCTGGGCGGCTCGGCGGCGATGGCGCTGCTGTCGTACGCGGCGTCGCTCTCCGCACCCCGGGAGCGCGGACGGGCGACCGGGACCGTCATGAGCGGCGTCCTGCTCGGCATCCTGTTCTCGCGGAGCATCAGCGGGTTCGTCAGCACGATGTTCAGCTGGCGCGTCACGTATCTCGGCGGGGCCGCGCTCGCCGTGGCCGCCGCGCTGCTGCTCTTCCTGTTTCCCACGTCCCGGAACGCCGAGCCGCCGTCGGGCTACACGCGTCTGCTCGCGTCCGTGGCGGGCATCGTCGCGCGTGACCGTTTCGTCCAGCGCCGGATGGCGGTCGGCGTGCTCGGGTTCGTCTCGTTCAACGTCCTGTGGACGGGTCTGACGCTGCTGCTGTCGGGCCGCGCGTACGGATTCAGCGACCGGACGATCGGGCTGTTCGGCATCATCGGCCTGGTCGGGGCGCTGGTCGCGAGGAACGCGGGGTCGTGGTTCGACCGCGGCCACGGCGCACGGGTCTCACTGTTCGGCTGGCTGGGCATCGCGGCCGCCTGGGCCGTGTCGTTCGTCGCTGGCGGCGGTGGCGGCGCCGGCGTGGTCGGTGTCGTGGCGACCATCGCGCTGCTGGACGCGGGGATGCAGGCCCAGCACATCACCAACCAGTCCGCGCTGGTGGCGGCCCGGCCCGCGCACACCGCCCGGGTGACGACGGCCTACATGTCCACCACCGTCTTCGCCGGCGCAGTCGGCAGCGCCCTCGCGTCGACCCTCTACGCCGCGGACGGGTGGAACGCCCTGGCCGTCCTCGGCCTGGCATGCAGCACCCTCGCCCTGCTGACCCTCCGGACCGCCCGCTCCACTGCGCCCACGCCGGAGAGCATCAGCCGACACACCAAGGAGACCGAGCCCGCCACATGACCCCCGGCGAGTTCTCCTGCGACGCCCTCCACCCGGCTCTGGAGATCACGGTTCTCGGCGACGGGTGACGGGTAGATCACCCGGCGTATTCGGTCACGAGGCCCTCGGGGGAAGCATGTGCGGCCCATGTCGCGGCGAACCGTCTCGCCGGCTGAGCAAGCCCTACCTACTCACCTGCCTCGCGCTGTGCTGCGCGATGGCCACGGTTGTGGTCGCGCCCGTCCAGGCCCGTGCGGACGCGCCGAAAGGAGCGGCCCCCAGGGCATCGGCACCAGGTGATCCGAAGCTCGACAACTCCTTCAGCCCCGCTTCGGTCCCCGTCGGCAGGACGTCGACGCTGACGTTCACCGTCACCGTCACCGTCACCGGCCCCAGCTCCAATCCCGGCCCCGGCCCCGCGAACGCCCGGCGGAGTTGGTGGTTCACCGACGTGCTCTCCCCCGGCCTGAGGCTGGTGAGGGCGGCGCACGCTCGCACCAACTGCGCCGTGCACTCCCTCACCGCCGACTACGGCCGCAACAGGATCGCCGTGGAGGGGGGCGCATTGAGGCCAGGGCAGAGGTCCTGCGAGGTGGTCGTGGGCGTCACGTCGGACAGTCCCGGGACCTATCGCAACAGCGCCACGAACGTCACCGGCATCGGCGGCCTGGCACTTCCAGGCAGCGCCGACGTCACGTTCAGCGCCGCCTCCCCCGAGAGGCACGTCCGAGGCGTGCCGTCCGGGTCCAGTCCCCGGTGAGTTTCTGGACGGCGATGGCGTTCGCGCAGGGGCAGTCCCGGTCACCCTCCGACCGGCGGCGCCTTGCCCACGCCCTCTGACGTGCGTCGATACGAACACACAGCGGCAGCCGGCAGCGCCGCCCCGACCGCTTTGGCACACGGAGAAACATTCCTCCCGGTCCCCGGAAAAAAGGTCGCGCCAACAGCGTGAAGATCGCGATTCTGGACGATCAGTGACGGGTAGGCTACGCGCCGTATTGATCATGGGGGCATGGGGGAAGGTATGAGCGGTGCGCACCGCGGCGGAATGTTCCGCTATCTGAGCAGGACACGAACGTTCATCGCCGCAGCGCTCTGCGGCGCGATGGTGACGACGGCGATCTCTTCGCCCGGGGCGTCCGGGCGAGCCCGCGCGGACGCGCCGCGGAGGCCCGTCGTCCAAGCCGCGGCGTCCGGCTCCGCGTCCGGCTCCGCAGCCGGCTCCGCGGCCGGCTCTGCGGCCGGCGCGGCGCACGGCCCCAAGGGCCCCGCAGGCGGTCTCACCGCAGGCGGCCTCACCACAGGCGGCCTCACCGCCGCCGACCGTCCCGTTCCTCCGGGCGCCCCGGGAGTCGCGCCCGCCTCCGCCACGGTCGCGGGGATCCTCATCACCAAGGCGGCCAGCCCGGCGGTCTACAACGCCGCGGGCCAGACCATCACCTACACCTACCACGTCACCAACACGGGCAACGTGACGCTCAACGGCATGGGCGTCAACGACAGCCTGCCCGGTGTATCGGTCTCGTGCCCGCTGACGACCCTGACGCCGCAGCAGTCCATGGACTGCACGGCGACCTACCAGACCACCTCGGGTGACGTGACCGCCGGTTCGCTCCACAACACGGCGACCGCCCACGGCACGCCCGCCGGGCTGACCACGCCCATCCAGTCGTCCCCGGCGGAGCTGACCATCGGCACGTCGGCCGTCGCGCAGCTCTCGTTGTCGAAGTGGCCCAGCTCGCCGACCTTCACCGCGGCGGGCCAGACCATCACCTTCAACTACCGGGTCATCAACAGCGGCGCGGGGACGCTGGAGAACGTGCACGTCACCGACGACCTGCCCGGCCTGACAACGGTGACGTGCCCGCGGTCGACGCTGGACTCCGGTGAGAACGTCGTCTGCACGGCCACCTACCAGACGACCCAGGACGACCTCGACGTCGGCTCGATCTACAACATCGCGACCGCGAACGGCTCGCCCGCGGGCTCGCCGGGGGTCGTCCTGTCCGACCGGACCGACGCCACCGTGCTCGCCGCCGACAACGCGATGATCACTCTGGAGAAGTTCCCGGACGTCAGCGAGTTCTCCGCGCCGGGGCAACTGATCAACTACACCTACCGGGTCACCAACACCGGCAACGTCGCGCTCTACAACATCAACGTCACCGACGCCCTGCCGGGCGTCTCGGCCGTGACGTGCGACGCGTCGGAACTGGAGCCCGGCGAGAGCACGTACTGCCACGCCACCTACACCACGACCCAGGCCGACCTGGACGCGGGGTCCATCCACAACGTGGCCAGGGCCATCGCCTACCCCCGCGGCTCGACCGACCTGGTCGTGTCGGCTCCCGGGGAGGCCACCGTGCCGGCCAACGTGAACGCCGCGATGACGCTGGTGAAGACGCCCGACCCGACGACCTACAACCAGGTCGGCCAGACGATCAACTACACCTACGTCGTCACCAACACCGGCAACGTGACCCTCACCAACGTCCACGTCACCGATGACCTGGCGGGCATGTCGGCCATCACCTGCGACGCGACGACGCTGGCACCCGGCGAGAGCACCGAATGCCACGCGACCTACCAGATCACCCAGGCGGATCTGGACGCGCTCTCGGTCCGCAACACCGCCACCGCCCACGGCACACCGCCCACCGGCGGCACCGGGCCGATCGACTCGCCGCCGGCGGACGCCACCATCACCGCCGCCTTCAACCCGGCGATCAGCGTGCAGAAGACCGCCGACCTGACGTCCTTCTCCGCGCCCGGAGAGACGATCACCTACACCTACACCGTCACCAACACCGGCGACGTGGCGCTGAGCAACGTCGGCGTCACCGACAACCTGCCCGGCCTGTCGGCCATCACCTGCGTGGCCACGACGCTGGCGGTGGGCGCGAGCACCACGTGCACCGCGATCTACGTCACGACGCAGGAGGACGTGGACGCCGGATCGGTCAGCAACTCGGCGACCGCGACCGGAACGCCGCCCACCGGAGAGCCGGTCTCCTCGGAGCCGTCCGAGGTCACCGTCCCGGCCGAGGCCGACCCGGCGCTCACGGTGGAGAAGACCGCCGACGTCAGCCAGTTCTCCAGCGCGGACGAGACGATCAACTACACCTACGTCGTCACCAACACCGGCAACGTGACCCTCACCAACGTCGGCATCAACGACAACCTGCCGGGCCTGTCGCCGATCAGCTGCGACGCGACGACGCTGGCGCCCGGCGAGAGCACCACCTGCCACGCCTCCTACGTCACGACCCAGACGGACGTGAACAACGGGTCCATCACCAACAGAGATCGGAA